>JANYFP010000160.1 GCA_025362555.1 Verrucomicrobiota bacterium | reverse complement strand
GCTCCGAAATTTCCGGCCAAGCCAGCCGGAATAAAACCTTTGATGTTACCGCGCCGGGTCAGTCCGCTTCAGCGGGCGCAGGAGGCTTCCCAGGCGACCGCAGAGGCTCGCAAATCGATCGATGCGATTATCTCCCAATCGCGAATTCCTTGGAGCGGAGAAAAACATTCCCTGAGTAGCACGCAGGTGGACGAACTGGAAAAGGCGCTGCGAGTTCTAGAGGCAAAAGTGGTGGAGCGGGAAATGGCGTTGGCCGAAGTTGAAAATAAACTGGCCGACCGGGATCGCGCGCTCGCCGAGATGGAGGCACTTTTGCTGGCCCGTGAAAAAGTAATTGATGCGATGCGGAAGCAACCGCCACCGGCGGGAGCCTCCTCGGTGAATCCCGCGGAAATCGAAGCGCTGTTCAAACTGAAAGAAGAACTCGACCGACAAGAGGCTTCGATGCGTGAGCAGCGTCTGGCCAATAAGGAACGCGAAGAATTTCTGGAGCAAAGCGAGGCCGCGCTCTTTGAGAAAATGCAGGCACAGCAGGAACGCGAGACCGAGCTTGAGCAAAAGGCGGAGGATGTGAAACGCTCGATGGTCAAGGCGGGACTCATTAAACCGGAGTCATCTGAGCCGAGAGAAAAAGCTTAAGGGAACCATTCGGAGTTTGCCCTTTCCAAGTCTGCATCCCAACCGTATGGACTTTATTTTCATGACTCCACGTTCGTTCCAACTGCCTGTCCTCATCGCCCTGATTGCGTCACCCCTATTTCTCTTTGCCCAAGAAACCTCGGCCAACGAGGATGAGCGCATTGAGCAACTCGTGCGCAGCGAGGCATCGGAATGGTACACGCCAAAAAATACTGTTTCCGTTGGCTTCCGAACCTTGACCTCGGGCACGAACGTTCGTTTTGGCAATCTCGGCTCCATCGCGTTTAGCTCGTCGGTGGTTGCGTCTACGAAACCGATCAAGCGCGTCTACGACAATGGCTTCGTCGACGTGGACGCCGCTCGCGCCGCTGAACTGGATGCAAATGGCATTCAAACCACGACTCCAGGCGGTCGTTACCAGACCTACACGACCACGCCCGTTTACACTTACGACACGGCAGGCAACGTGATCAGCACCGAATACGTGAAAACGGTGGCGACGGATTCCCTGAGTTATACTCCAGGACTCACGCGAGTCTGGGGCTATTCGACTCCCGAGCAGGCGCTCGAAATGCCCGGTTACATTGCCATGAGCAGTTACAGCGCGGTGAGTGATGGCGAGTCGCGTACGCATAAGGAGGGTCTAAATTCTGGCGTTGAGCTCCAATTATCCCATGCCTTGCGCAAGCTTGGTAAGAAGTCCGAATTGAGTGTGATCGGGGGCATCGGCCTCAATGGCATTAATAACAAGACGTCGGGAACGGTTAAATCCACTCTGCTCACCTACACTGATTATTATTCGCTCCATGGCCAGCCGGCTCCAACGACCTCCGTCGATATACCCTACAGCGCTCCGTCTTTCCCGACTAATGCAACTGAAACCACCGTGCCCATCAGCGCAGTCGCGGATCTTCCAACGGTACCGGTCCCGACCGTGGGGGCAGCTAGTGTTAATGGGAATTGGCAGGTCAAGGGTGCCTATTTTATGGTGCGCGTCGGCCCTTCGATCCGTACTCAGATTTCGGAACATTTCGCGCTGAGCGCGAGCCTCGGCTTGGCGGGTGCTTATGTCGGCACGAGCTACACGGCGGTCGAATCCATGGCCGTCCCGATCATTGGCACAAAAATTTCAGATCCAATTTCCAGCAGTGAAACCACAAAATTCCTCGGCGGCTATTTTGCCGACCTGAATATGGAATGGACCGCGACTGACTCGATGGGACTCTACACTGGCTTCACCGCGCAAAAATTCGGCAGCTATACGCAAACGTTAGGCGATCGTACCGCACACGTAGATCTTGGAAGTTCAATGGGTATTCGCGGTGGCATGAACATTAAGTTCTAGCTGCAACTCCGGCGACAAGCGTCGATTTTTGTGAAGTCGGACGGCGTTTTCATCCCCGTGGGCCCGAATGATTGTTGCCTCGACCCGGCGAAATTACCGCAGGTTCGAAGTCGGGGAAAAACTCACCACGCGAGCTTGCCAACCCCATTTGATACAACCATACCCACCGAATCCTTGGCTGCTCCTGCGTAGGCTAGGAATAGTCGAAGCCACTCAAATCTGATGGCACTGGAACGTCCTATAGAATAATTTGTCCGATCATCTCTCTTATTCAATGAATCCTGCTGAAATGCCCGTCCTGACTGCACAGAGAACGCTCCCGGCTAAT
Organism: Verrucomicrobiota bacterium; assembly: GCA_025362555.1. Taxonomy (GTDB): domain Bacteria; phylum Verrucomicrobiota; class Verrucomicrobiia; order Opitutales; family Opitutaceae; genus Lacunisphaera. Next base: position 4,395 of record JANYFP010000160.1, on the reverse strand, counting down.
CCGGGTTTTACTCGATTTAATCCGGGTCGCTCATTTGCAGCGGTTCTTGTGATGGCCGTCGTGGCATGGTCCAGTCCTGCACTTCATAGCCAGACTCAAACCTACACCTTTTCCACTTTGGCCGGCATTGGCGGCAAAAGCGGGGTACTGAATGGGGCGGGCGGTGGGATCGGATTTCCTCTTTTCGCCGCGCCAACCGGCTTGGTCGTTAATAAAAATGGCAATCTTTACGTCACCGATTCCGGTAATCAATTAATTCGCGAGGTTACTCCGGCGGGCGCGGTGTCCACGGTGGCAGGAACGGTCGGGCAGAGCGGCATTCTCGATGGAACGGGTATTTCGGCCGGGTTTAATTCTCCGCAAGGTCCCGCAGTGGATGCGGCCGGCAATCTTTACGTGGCTGACTATAACAGTGCCACGATTCGCAAAATTACCCCTGCTGGCGTCGTAACGACTTTCGCCGGGTTGGCCCTCACGACTGGAGTCACCGACGGAACGGGCACCGCTGCCCGCTTCAATAAGCCCAGTGGAGTTGCCGTGGATAGTTCAGGTAACGTTTACGTTGCGGACTCCGGCAATCATACGATTCGCAAGATCACGAGTGCCGGCGTTGTCACTACATTAGCTGGCTCGGCGACCGTCTCGGGCAACACCGATGGCACGGGTACGGCGGCATTTTTTAATAATCCGCGGAGTGTGGTGGTGGATTCGGCCGGCAATCTTTATGTCGCCGACACGAATAATAATGCCATTCGCATGGTCACGTCGGCGGGCGTGGTGAAGTTGTTCGTGGGCCAAGCCGGCACCTATGGCTACACGGACGGAGTTGGCACTGCTGCGCGTTTCAGTTTTCCGAATTCATTGGCGCTGGATAGTGCCGGGAATCTCTATGTGGCCGACGAATTGAATCATGTTATCCGCAAGGTGACTTCAACTGGTACCGTGAGTACTTTTGCCGGATTGGCCGGCACGAGCGGGAGTGTCGACGGCACCGGGAGCGCCGCGCGATTTAGCAGCCCCACCGGGGTCGCAGTAGATGGTTCCGGTAACGTGTACGTGACGGACTACGCGAATTTTTTGATCAGAAAAATAAGTTCGTCCGGTGTGGTCACTACGGTCGCCGGCGTGGTCGGTATGGCCGGTGCGTTGGACGGTTTGGGCTACAACCTCACTCCGGCATTATTTTCCAGTCCCTCGGCTACGGCAGTGGATACGTTGGGGAATGTTTATGTGGCGGACACCGCCAATAATTTGATCCGACGGATCGATGCCACCGGTGTGGTAAGTACGCTGGCGGGAAATTCCAGTGCGCTGGGGCGCCTCGATGGCACCGGCACGGGGGCTAGCTTCAATGCACCCAGTGGTGTGGCGACGGCTCCCAACGGGAATGTTTATGTGGCGGATACGGCCAATCATTTGATTCGCCTCGTTACCGCTTCAGGAATCGTGACGACTTTTGCCGGAACGGGCGGCACGGCTGGAAATGTCGATGGCTTGGGGACGGCCGCTAGTTTCAATTTACCGAGCGCAGTGGCAGTGGATGCTGGCTACAATGTTTACGTGGCTGATTACGGTAATAACACCATCCGCAAGATCGCTCCCGGCGGTGCAGTAACCACCTTGGCGGGGATTGCGGGTAGCGCGGGTAGCAAGGATGGAGTAGGCAACGCTGCGACATTTAATCATCCCCGTGGCATCGCGGTTGATGGTGCCGGTTATGTCTACGTTTCGGATTCAGGTAATCATACGATCCGCAAAGTTTCTCCGGCCGGATTTGTGCAGACGCTTGCCGGTACTGCGGGGACATCAGGCAGTGCCGATAGCGCCGGCGCGACCAGCGCGCGTTTTAATACTCCCGGCGGACTGGCGGTGGACGGAGCCGGTAATGTTTATGTGACGGATACGAACAACAGCACGATCCGACAGATTACGGCTGCGGGAGTGGTGAGCACTGTGGGCGGCAGCGCAGGCGGCGCGAGCAACGTCGATGGCGTTGGTACCGTTGCCCGTTTTGACCATCCCGCCGGAATCGCGGCTGATACCACGGGTACAATTTACATTGCTGACACGCGAAACCACACGATCCGTAAGGGCACGACGCCCACCAGCTCCGGCGGCGGCGGTTCCGGCGGCAGTGGTTCAGGTGGCAGCACGACCGGCGGCACCGGTGGATCCACTTCGTCCGGTGGCACGGGTGGAAATGGCGGTACCGGTGGAACTGGTGGGACCAGTGGAACCGGGGCTGGTTTTTTCCTGCATCCCAGCGCACTCGCGTTGAGTCCATCCGGGGCATTGTACGTGGCAGACACCGCAAATAATTGCATCAAGACTATCGCCAGTGACGGGACTGTGACGATTTTTGCCGGCAAGGATGGGGCAGCGGGTTCCGCTGATGGCACGGGCACCGCCGCGCTGTTCAATGGGCCAATCGGCATGATTGCCGACAGCGCCTCCAATCTTTATATTTGCGATACGGGCAACGCGACCATTCGGAAAATCACTTCTGCGGGTGTCGTGACCACGATCGCGGGTTCACCTGGTAGCCGGGGTTCGCAGGATGGCACCGGCAGCGCCGCGCTCTTCTCGACTCCAACGGGCATCGTGATGGACGCATTGGGTAATCTCCTCGTGACTGATGCCACCAATTGCACGATTCGGAAAATCACCTCTGCAGGCGTCGTGACCACGATTGCCGGCACGGCCAAGAGCAGCGGCGACGCAGACGGGGTGGGCGCGATTGCTCGATTTAACAATCCAACCGGCGTGGCGATTAACACCAACACGGGTGTTTTGTATGTTGCGGACACTTACAATAACACGATCCGAAAAATTAACACCGCCAACACCTCGGCGACTGCGCTCGCCACTGGCACGATCACCGCGTCGGGCAATGTCATCGTAGTAGTCACTGATCCCGCGCTCACGGGCAGTCCGATTACGGTGACGGTCCCCGTCCTGGTTGATGACCTGCCAAGCGCGTGGATCGTCAAGGTCGCGACCGCATTACAGGCTAACACGGTGATCACGGCCCGCTATTCAGTCGTTGCTTCGGGAGTGGCGATCGTACTGACGTCAATCGCCAATGATTCGAACGCTGCGGCGCCAAATGTTTCACTGGCTAACGGCAGCACCCCCGTCGGCATCACCGACGCGCCGACCAGTACGCCGTTTTTCACCGGTGTGGTCGCCACGGTAGCGGGATCAGCGGGCGTGAGCGGTGCCTTTGATGGTACGGGCACCTATGCTCTGTTCAATTTGCCGTATAGCGTGAGCTACGATACGAGCACCGGCTCGATCTACGTGGCCGACACGGGCAATAGTTGCATCCGCCGAGTGTATGCCAGCGGGCTGGTTACGACGATCGCGGGTATTGCTGGTATTTCGGGTAACCGGGATGGCACCAATACGACGGCACTTTTCAATCAGCCTCAGGCCGTGCTGTTTTCCTCATCCATCCTCGTCGCAGATACAGGCAACTCGGTCCTGCGCGGGATCAATAGCCAGGGGATCGTCTCCACCGTCAATCTGAAGGCGTCCACGACCACGACCACCCCGTCGACCGGTACAACCACGCCAAGCACCTCTTCGGGTGGTGGCGGCAGTGTTGAACCATGGTTTGCCGCTGCGTTGTTCGCGTTGGCTGGTTTGGCGTTTTTTGCGAGACGGAACCCGCGGTTCACCTGACGCCAAGATTTCGACTGCCTGCTTCGGGACTTTATTCAGTCCCGAGGCTGGTCAAAACACTTTCGACTGTCCGGAGTTTTTCCGGACTGAAGAAGGAGTTGATGCGGCCCATGACTTGCTGGACGAGACCGTCCGGGCAGGATGCGCCCCCCGTGATTAAAACCCGTTTGGGCGAATCATCTCCCGGCCAGAGGGGATGGACCTCGGTGTGACCGCCGCGGCCATGCCCGGCCGCTGGGAAAACAAAATGCTCAATCTCGTCGCGCGAGCGGATGTTGGCCTCCGATTGAATAAAGAACGCGCGTGAGCCCAGCTTCTGTTCGCACAAGCGATAGAGTTGGTAGGTGTTGGAACTGTTCTTGCCGCCGATGATAAACGCCGCGTCGAGCGGCTCCGCCAGGGCCCGTTGCAGCGCATCCTGGTTGACCTGGGTGGCATAACAAAGCGTATCTTTTTTCCCGGCACCACCGACGTGTGCCGGGCCATCGGCTTCACCATATTTCGCGACAAATACGCCCTTGAAATAATCGATGATCGCCGACGTTTCGTTCATGAGCAGGGTCGTCTGATTGACCACCGCGATCCGATCAAGCTGGCGGACGGGATCGAACCCCGGCGTGAACAATCCGGCAAAATGAGTGAGCAGTGCGGTTCGCTTGTGCTCGGTGGGCTCCGCAATATAATCACCAAGCAGGCGCGCCTCCTCCAGAG
>JANYFP010000125.1 GCA_025362555.1 Verrucomicrobiota bacterium | reverse complement strand
GCCGAAGGCGAAGGCGCGGTGGATCGACTGATTTGCGAAGCAGATCGCCGACGGGGAGGGAATGGGTTCAGCGGGCAACAACCTGACGTCACCAACGACGCGAATAATCTAAGCCGCAAAGCCTCTGGTCGGCAGGGATGTTTCACGGGCGCAGGTGCTCAAGTTTTTCAGCGACTTCCGTTGCGTTGCTTTTGCCATTAACGGCGGCGTCCTTGGCGAGACGGATCGCGGTTTCAAGGTCTGGTGCACCCGGAACTTTTTCCAGCGTCAAAAGAGCCAGCGCCAATTGAGCATCGGCGAATCCTCGGTCGGCAGAATCGTTGAATAATTTTGCTGCTCGCCGCGCGTCTTTTGGCACGCCGTCCCCATGTAAATACATCGAACCCAATTGAAATTGGGAATCAGCGAGGCCGCGCGAAACGGCTTTTTCAAGCAGCTCAATTCCCGCTTTCTTTTTCCCGTCTGCGAGCAATTCCATCGCAGTATCATGCATGGCTGGAAGATTGCCTTCTTTCAGCGCTTTTCCCCGATATTTCTTGGCCAACGGCAAGTCTTTTTCTGTGCCCCATCCGCGACTGTAGAGCACGCTGAGTCGCTGGTCGGCGGTGCCGCGGATCGTCACGTCATCAATCTCACCCAGTGCCGTAAATAACTTGAGGGCGATTTCGTATTTTCGGTTGCGGATGTATTCGTCGCCGAGGCGAGTAACCGTGCGCGGGTCCCTTTGGCGGGCGAGGATCGAGATCCAATAGAGCGCACGATCGAGGTCCTGCGCCACTCCTTTGCCTTCGACGTAGAAGTCGATGAGGATTTTGGTCGCATCCACGTTTCCTTCCAAGGCCGCGAGTCGATAGTGGTAGGCTGCCTCGGCGTGGGTCACGGGTACCCCTTGACCAAATTCATGCATGTGTCCGATTTTAAATTGCATGCCCTGCATGCCCCATTCAGCCGCCTTCTCGTAATAGCTGTAAGCGCGACGAAAGTCCTGCGTGATCAATTTTCCGTCGTAATATAAATTCCCCAAATTGCGCGCGGCATAGGAGAACTTCAGTTGGAATGCCTTTTCATAGTGCTCCAACATCTCGCGGCGAAACTCGTCGGCGGCCGCCGAATCATGTTTGGCGCGGGCGGCCGTCAGTTTCTCTTCGCAGATCACCGCTAGGTTGTGATGGGCCCGAAAATGATTCGGTGCGATTTGCAGGCATTGCCGATTCAAGGCTTCGGCTTTTTCAACATCACGGGCAACGCCATCGCCGCGTACCAACATATTCGCATAATTTGCACTGCCGTCGATATTGCCTAATTCACTGCTCTTTTTATAGCACTTCACGGCTTCCCGCTGTGCTTCCTGAAAGGTTGAATCTCTCGAAAGCATCGCGGGTGAGTTTTCGTAAATCAGGCCCAATTCGCAGTAGGCCGCAGCGTGCTCAGCTTTGGCGGCTTTCTTGAACCAAGTAACCGCGGTTTCTGGATTTCTGGGCGCATCCCATCCCTCCAAATAGCGTCGGCCCATAAAATATTGGGCTTGGGTGTCCTTCTTTTCTTTCGCCCATAATTGCAAAAGCTTCATGCTTTGCTCGAACGTTTGGGGGATGGTGGGAGGCTGGCCGAGAGTCCCCAAATAGCAGATGAAGTTTTGATCTTTGAATTTTCGGAAAATTTCCGCGGCTTTTGCCAAATCAACCGCGGTACCGTAGCCAGATTGATAGCAAATTCCCAGATTGGCCGCGGCGAGCAAGTGTTTCGGTTGATCGCCGCTGCCTGCTTTTTCAAACCAATGAAACGCGAGGGCGGGATTCGGTTTCCCCAGATCGCCCTGAGTGTAGATGAACGCGAGGGAGAGCATGGCTCCGACTTGGCTGTTTTCCGCGGCAACTTCATACCATTTTACCGCTTCTGTGATGTTGTAGTCCTTCGATTTTTTGTCGGCAAACGTCGCCGCTATTTTGAACTGCAATTCGGTTTCATTCGTTTCGCCGGCTTTGGCCACTGACTCTTCCAGATCTGCCGTCGCGAACTCATCCACGATTTTGAGTTCGACGTAATTGTGAATGAGACTGACGCCCATGCGACTGGCCAGCTTGCGGCTTTGGTCGAGCATTTCATTTGCTTTGCCCAGATCCCGGGCCGTGCCGTTGCCAAAAGCATAATTAATTGCGGCCTGGAGAGCGGCCAAATAGATGCCGTCGCGGCCACCGGCTCCCGCATTGGCCGCAGCGACAAAGTGGGCCTGCGCTTCGGCGGGCCTTTTTTGTTGGTTCTTGATTTGGCCCAGTAAGAAATGCGCGGTCGCTTGCGAATCGCTCACCGGATCGCGTTCGAGTGCACCTGCGACGGCGCTTTCCTCGGCCTTTCCCTCTTTCGCTGAATCTTGCTTGAAGTATTCCGGCGGCGGAGTTGGTCGGGAAAAATCCGCGCTACTTGCGAGGGCTGACGTGAGCCATTGCTCCGCCTTCACTCGATCCGTTCTCATGCCGGTGCCGGATAAATAGCATTGCCCCAAAGTCACCATCGCAAATGAGTTGCCCCGCTCGGCAGCGAGTCGAAAGAGGGTCGCGCCGCGCCGCGGGTCTTTGGCTATGCCATAGGAGCCCGAGATGCAGCAATTGCCGAGCAGGACTTGGGCATGCGTGAATTCAAAATCGGCGGCCGCCTGCAAGGCGATGCGACCAGCGGCGAGATCCGTCGGCTTCGAACTTTTGAGCAACTTCAATGCCTGCCAAAATTTGTCCGCAGCGGGATCCGGCTTCAACACCGCCGGCGGATCGGGCGTTTCCAGTTCGTGGAGATCGGGCGTGGTGTTCGCGTCCGACTTGGTCGCGGCACCGTTCACGATTGCGGCGGGGCTGGCTTCGCTGGCGGCAAGCCGGAGTGGCCAGCAAAGCAATAGTGTCAGCAGGGCGATCGCGCGGGACAGAGTAGGCATGATTGGTGACGAAGGTTCGTGGACAGGCTAGGGCGACGGCCGAGGGGGGGATTCCGGTGGAGTATTCGTGCGGCGTGAATTTGCCCAGTCTGCCGCAAGGCGCAGGCATTCGCGTAACGGTACGTCGAGTGCGGGGCGCTCGCGCAGCATGTCCCCATCGATTTCGGCCATCCGCTGGAAAAGGAATTCCGCGCCGCGGGTCACCGGGGTTTCAGGGAGTTTTCCACCCGCAAAGTTCAGTTGGAAACACGCAAGCACCGCGGCATTGGTTTTGTGCTCGAGCAAGCTCAGTGCTTGTAAGCTGAGTCCGATTTCCTCCGCGGTAACTGGATTGTTCGCTCCTGTGCTCGCGGCGCGGGCGAGCTCGGTAACATCGCCGAGATAATTGCGGAATTCCACGCCGTTCAATCGCACGGGGCGGAGATGGCCGTGATCAGTTTCGACCGTGAATCGACCCTGATATAATCGGTGGAGCAAGGGCTGACCGTTATCCCCTTTGGCGGCGCGTAATTTTGCTTCGTGGGCGTCAAGTCCGGGCTTGAGCAGACTGATTTCGAACGGCTCCGTCGGGTACGCCACTTGGGTGGTAAGCTGGCGGCGGTCGCGAAGTCTGGCGGCGTACTCCGCGAGGTTTTTTTCCCGCTCAATCTTTCGCTGCTCCAATCGAAGAGGATATTTTTCACGCTGACGGATGGCTTGTTGAGCGGCTTGTTCCCGCCGCCAGAGCGCCCATTCCGGCAGCCCTTTCGTGTGTTCCGCGGTGAGCTCACTCAGTAGATCGCGCAACGTGGCAGTGACGAGAGCCAAATCACTCGAGATCGCGGCGGG
>JANYFP010000478.1 GCA_025362555.1 Verrucomicrobiota bacterium | reverse complement strand
GATCAGCAAAACGTAGTGCGACCATGGCAGCGGGAAAGCGCGGGCGAGGTCGCGAAGTTCGACCAACCTTAATTTGTCAGTGACTGCCTGGGGAATTTCGGCGGGCGTCTGGAGTATGCTAGCCGGTGTTTTCAAGTCCGGCAGTGCGGAAACGTTCGACGATGGCCCGTCGATCTCTCCAGTTTCGGATTTGGCAGACGGTGTCCGCCAAATTGAAGTATCACCAGAGTTGAGCGTCGAAGTGACCGATTTGGCAGACAGCGTCTGCCAAATCCTTTCGGGCGGGAAGACTTGATAAAGAGAACGCATGTCCTGCAAACTGCGTCGGGAGAAGCCACGGCCAAAACGAACCGTCAAATCTTTGGCCAATCGTTCAAGCAAAGCCTTTCCGTACTCCGCTCGCTTTTCGCCACCCTGCTCAAACTCCACGATGCGCCTTCCTATTTCCCAGTAGGTCGCCGTCATGAAAGCATTAACTGTTCGGGCGCTGGCACGGCGGGCGGCTTCGAGCAATTCACTAACACCACCGACCAGGCCAGAATAATCCGGAATCGTGGCAGGTGAACCGGCCTGATTGTTTTTCGCTGGCTGCCTCACGCTGCGAGGGGAGGCTTTAGCGCTTCCCGAAGACTGAGCCGCAGAGGTTAGAGATTTTGAGCGAGCCATGATTCAACCGATTGGGGACTCGGACACCGTGCCGTTGGCTCTGGGGAATACCGAGTAGAATTAGAAAAAATAAATACCCATGGGATTAATCAATGAAGCAGAAAGAGTGGGTCGATATTTGTGCCGAGCGCGCCGCCGTAGGACAGGAATCGTGAACGAGGGTGGATCATCATCGCCCGTCAAAACGACGAAGGAACGCGGCCGTTGAAATCGTTTTGTGGACGAACGCCAGGGAACCGTACGACCAGCCAGCCCAGCGGGGCAAAAAGAAAGCTGGCTTAATTGTGATCGTGCCGAAAATACGTTACGAGTGGCAAGGAACGCTAATTCACGCCAGCACACGCGCAATTCGTTTTATTCAATCAGTGACCACTGCCACTGACTACACGCCCACAAAGCAGACCCCTGCGATCGGCTCGGATTCACCGTGGCGCTCGGTGTGACGGCGAAGGACTTTTTCCGCATTGCTGATTCTATTTTGCTCCCGATAGACAATGGAAAGAACGGACGCGTCGCGCTCGGCATCAGGATCAATTGCCGCCAACTGCTCGGCGGGTTTAATCATGTCGGCTCCGAGTCCGTCCTGCAGCGCTTGAACAATGGTGGAGTACAGATCGTTTGGGACGTTCCAGACTTTCTTGAGGTGATCGAGCAAGACGGAATCACGCCACACCTGTTTCGTGATAAACATTTCCCGGCCGTAAGCATAGAACACGCGAATCATGGCCGGATCTTGGCTGGATCGGAAGGAGCCGGTGCCGGAGCGGCGGCGAGTGGCCGCGTTTTCCGGCCGAATCATTTGCTCAGAAAACTCATGTTTTTTCGTTTTTCTGCAGACTGGCCAAGGCGACAGTTCCGTTCTTGGTTAGACGGTATTTTTGGAGCCGGCTAGTGGGCTTTCCAGGCACGGTCATTTCCAGGAGATGGGCGTCGAGCAGCGGGCGCAGGACTTGGTCCCTGAACTTGGTCCGGTTGCTCCGACCAGCCAGCGCGAGAATGTCGCGCAAGGGAGTCTCTTCCTTGCACTTCTTGAGGATTTCGACTTGGTCCCGACTTAGTCCCGACTTGGTCCCAATCTCCGCGGGCGTACCGAGGAGCGTACCTTCTGCCGCAAGAGGCCGCCACAGGGTTTGGACAAACTGTCCACCGTCCTGCCGAAAATTTGGCGTGCGGAGTCCCGCCTCTGCGCTGCGCCGGATCATATCCAGTGTGCCCGTGCCAATCTGTTCGATGTAGCGGGTCAAGTACAACGCCCGGGCGAGCTTCGGGTTTTTCGGAATAGAAGGATGACTGTGCCGCAGTCGTTCCGGCGTCAGGGTTGGTGGCAAGGCTCCGGCGTTCCACACTTCGAGGCGGTCGGAAAAAAGCATCACCTGTACACTCGAATTCTCCAGGTAATCTCGGTGCGCCACCGCGTTGATGATCGCCTCGGCGACTGCGTCACGGGGAAGCTCATAGTCAACCGGAGCTTGGACTCCCCGTTCCCGGGTTCCGACACCTTGGGCGATTTTAGAAAGCACAAAATCCAACGCTTGATCGACCACTTCGAACACAGTGCCGGTGAAAATCTGATAGGAGGGTATCGGCTTTTGTACCTCGGTGCCGTGAAAATGAACGCACTTGATCCCTGAAGCCGGCAGGAATCGCTGCGGGTCTCGACCAAAGAGGAGCACAGCCGCATGAGTGACTTCTCCGGCTTCCAGCAGGTTAAGGTGATTCAGCAGATCGGGCGCCGAAGTGTTTTCTCCCAAGGGAAACTGCCTTTGTTGGGCTTCCGTTAAAAACCAACGTACGTGCTCGTCGGAAATGTCATTCAGTGTCGCGCCGCGACACGGAGCGGTATCAAACGGCAGTGAGCGGAGATCGCCGCTGCGTTCCAAATATTCGACCAAACTGGCGTAAACGGAAGCAGACAGCTCCGAAATATCAGCAGCGCGCCTCCGGATGAGTTGGGCTTCGGCTTTGCGGATGAGATTTTGCATCTTCGCATGGCGGACGTCGTCGTCGGCACCAATGATAAAGACGAGCCGCTCCTTGCTGGTGCTGGTCGCACGATCGAACTCGTGTTCCGTCGGAGAAATGCCCGTCGAATCCTCGGAGCCATAATCTTGACCGAACAATGCGAGGTAAATTGCTGCACGATCCACCTCGGCCAAATATACTTCATCAACGCGCCGGTCCGAAGAGGGAAGATCTTCAAAAAGGAAAACTTCGAAAAAACGGCGCAGCAGCGGATCGCCTTGGATATAGTCTTTCAGCGCCCGTCGTTCTGCGACGAATTCTTTTTGAACGCTGCTGATAAAGATGCGGTGCATGCTGAGTATGCGTCACGCCACTAGGTGAAGCTACAGGCGGTGTAGGTTTTGTCGGCGCCAGTCGCCATCTGGATGAGCGCGCGCGGGTGAGCGGCGGCGAAGGATTTTTCGAGATTGGTTATGCCTTCAATCTGGCAAGCGCGGAGGTGTTGCGCTGGGAGTGGATAGGCCACCGGTAGCGACGCGAGCCGGGAGCGCAGAGTAGCCGAATCGGCGGTCCAAGTTGCGATAGTTTCGGGGCGATGGAATGAAAAGACGCGGCGGGAACGGGGCGACGGATCGCGCTCATCCCGGAAAAAAGTTTCTACGCCGGTGGATTCGTAGGCGAAAGGCAATTGGGCGGAATTGGCCGGGAGCTGTTTCGCGAGAAAGTCAGGGAGGTTTTCGGCATAGTGGCCGGACTGATCGGCGACGGCGGAAAGCGTGGTGCCTTCTTTCTTGGCCTCGACGACGCCAATGGGTTTGCGGTCAACCAACAGGAGGTAATCGCAGCGGCCGGATTTGAGGGGGACTTCGCGCAAAGCGATCCCGGGGCCGGCGGCGGCGTTGAACTGTTTATAGTCCTGCACGATCCAGCCCGCGGCAGTGAGCTGCGTATCGATCTGCTCGCGGGCGAGAGCTTCAGGAGAAGGCATGGGGTAACCTAGCGTAAACTACCGGTGGCCGGGAAAATACCAAGCGGATTAACGAAAAACACACACCGGCGGGAAGAATCAACCGGATGAGGTTTTTAAGCCTGGCGAGAGGAAGACTTCGTGTCTTTTGAGGTGTTCGAAAAATCTTGTGGATTTCTCGGGAAATATGTGACTTCTACGGTCTCCCTTTTGCCAGGGTAGCTCAGTGGTAGAGCAGAGGACTCATAAGCCTTTGGTCGCGAGTTCAATCCTCGCTCCTGGCACCAATTTTACCGAACGCGGGGCCGGAGTTGAAGGAACCGCTAATGGGTTTCACCGATGGGTGAAACTTTGGTTACCTCTCCGCCTAATCGGCTCCGATCGGGGTTCGGGGAGCTGCTCATTGCAGCTTGGAGATTCAGCCTGCGATTAGCGGGGCCTTGGGTCTATTGGTGGTGACGATTAGGCGACGCGCATTTTTTCAGGATTCATCCGTTGATGAATCTCATTAGCGGTTAAAAATCTGTGGTGAGGGGATTCCGGATTTTAACGCGGAGGACGGAGCGCGCGGAGCTGGAGTTTAAGGACCGCTAATGGGTTTCGCCGATGGGTGAAACTTTGCGTTGCCCCTGCGCCTGATCGGCTCCGGTTTAGGCGTTGGTGTCTGCTGATCGCAGACGGGGAAACCTGCCTGCGATCAGCGGGCCCTCGGGTCACATCTGTGGAGACGATGAGTCGACGCGCACTTTTCAAGATTCATCCATTGATGAATCTCATTAGCGGTTAAAAATCTGTGGTGAGGGGATTCCGGATTTTAACGCGGAGGACGGAGCGCGCGGAGCTGGAGTTTAAGGACCGCTAATGGGTTTCACCAATGGGCGAAACTTTGCGTTGCCCCTGCGCCTGATCGGCTCCGGTTTAGACGTTGGTGTCTGCTGATCGCAGATGGGGAAATTTGCCTGCGATTAGCGGGCGCTCTGGTCCATCGGTGGAGACGATGAGTGTTGGATAACGGTTTTTAGATATAAAAAAGAATCAAACCAAACGGCCAATGCTTTTACACGAAGGTCGCTAAGCTCGCAAAGGCATTGCCTGTCGTAGAGTCGTGCTTCGCGGTCTTGGCGAACTTGGTGTAATCTGCAGGCACTTGAGGCGATTGGTATAGGGCTTTTTTGGATCAGCATTCTCCTTTTGTCTCGGTGTCGGTCCTCCCTCCTCTCTGTGAAACTGCCTTTCCTTTGCTTCCTTCGAATCCTTCGCGAGAAAATCTCCGGATCGGTATTCTGGCGCATTGAATTGGGCACTCCTTTCGCCTTCATTCTTTTCAGCTTTTCCCCAACTATGACGAAATTCCCTCTGCGTCTGCTTCCTTTACTTTTTTTGCTGGCGGGCTGGATGCACGCCGCCACGCCGGTTGTCTCCGGACTTCGTGTGGGTGGGCGGGTCTCTCCTCTGGGGCTCGACGACGCGCGTCCGGCCTTGAGCTGGCGGATGGAATCCGCAGACCGAGGCGCCCTCCAGACGGCGTATCGCGTGCTCGTGGCGTCGACGGCTGAATTGCTCACGCAAGACCGGGGGGATCTTTGGGACACCGGTCGCGTCGAGTCGGAAGATAATCTTCGACTCGTTTACGCCGGGGTTCAGTTGCGATCCCATCAGGCGGGTTTCTGGAAGGTACAAATTTGGGACGAACACGGACAGTCCTCCAGTTGGAGTCCCGTCGCTACTTGGACCGCCGGAGTGCTGGCCGAAAAAGATTGGGCCGCGACCACGCGTTGGATCAGTGATCCTGAATTGCTTCGCTGGCAGCGCGCCAAACTCGGTTACCGCTCACTCCCGTCGGCCGTGGCGACAACTCCCAAATGGATCCAGCTTGATTTGGGGCAATCTCTGCCGATCACTGCCGTCCGTCTGCGGGGTGTGACTCACACCGTGGATGAAAACCTCGGGTTCCCCCGGCGCTACCAACTCGAAGTCGCTGACCGCGCCGATTTCAGTGACGCCCGAATCGTGGCCTCGACCGACAAGGAAACCAATTCATGGGCCGGCCTGATTGAGCTGCCGTTGAAAGATATTACGGCGCGCTACGTGCGTTTTACGGCCACCCAGTTACGCGTGTTTCACGGCGAAGCGTGTCTGGCGATCAGCCAAATTGAAGTGCTGTCCGGCGGAAGGAATATTGCTCCAACCGCGAAAATCACTGCCAGTGATACACTCGAAGATGCGTCGTGGTCCCTTGCCGCGATCAACGATGGTCTCGGCATTCCCGGGGTGAATCCTCGCGCGAGCGACACGTTGCGATTGCGCCGTACGTTTACGGTGCGCCCGGGTTTGAAACGTGCGCTGCTGACCATTTCCGGGCTCGGCCATTACACTCTCGCAGTCAATGGCGCTCCGACCGATGCCAACCGGTTACTCACGCCCGGCTGGACTGATTACCGCAAGACGTGCCTCTATGATACCCACGATCTCACGGCGCAATTACGTCCAGGCGCGAATGCCCTCGGGCTGACGCTCGGCGGTGGCATGTACAACGTGCAGACGGGATTCAATCGCTACATTAAATTCGTTTCCGCGTACCGCCCACTCATGGCCACCGGTGAACTGCGACTCGAGTATGCTGACGGCACAACGGATGTGATCAGTACTGACGAACACTGGCGCGTCACGCCCGGCCCGATCACGTTTTCAAATATTTTTGGCGGCGAGGATTACGATGCGCGCCGCGAGATTCCGGGTTGGGCAACCGCTGAATTCAACGACACGGCGTGGACGCCCGCAGCGGTCACGGTCGGACCAGGCGGAAAATTACGAGGGGCGGCATGGGCCTCACCCGCGCTCGTGGCGCACGAGAGTTTTGCGCCGGTGTCTGTGCGCGAGCTCAGCGCGGGCGTGAGCGTTTATGATTTCGGTCAGAATGTTGCGATGATGCCGCGGTTGCACGTGCACGGGCCGGCGGGAGCGATGGTGAGGATGATCCCCGCAGAACTTTTGCAGGCGGACGGTGCCGTCGATCGCGGCTCGGTAGGCGGCGGGAAAGCCTATTGGCAATACACGCTGCGCGGCGATGCAGCGGGTGAATTTTGGTTTCCCGATTTCTTCTATCAAGGGGCGCGGTATTTACAGGTCGAATTGACCGCACCTGCGGGTGCGGCGCTTCCGATCATGGAGAAAATTGAGAGCGTGGTCGTGCATTCCGACTCACCGGCAGCCGGGAGTTTTGCGTGCTCGAGCGATCTCTTCAATCGCATCCACACGCTCGTGCGCTGGGCGCAGCGGAGTAATTTCACACATGTGATTTCGGATTGTCCGCATCGCGAGCGGCTCGGGTGGTTGGAACAATATCACTTGAACGGCCCGGCGTTGCGCTATGAATGGGATCTCACGCAGCTCTTCGCGAAAGGCTTTAATGATATCGCGGACGCCCAGCGCCCGAACGGTCTGGTGCCCAGTATCGCGCCTGAATATGTCGTTTTCGATGGCGGGTTTGTCGATTCACCAGAGTGGGGGAGCACGCTTATTCTGGCGGCGTGGCAGCACTACCAATTTACCGGCGATGATGCGCCGTTGCGGAGGCACTATGCGGCGATGCAGCGGTATTTCGATTATCTGACGAGTCGTGCGAATCACCACATCGTCTCGCACGGACTCGGCGACTGGTACGATCTCGGCCCCAAGCCGCCCGGCATCGCGCAACTCACGCCGATCGCGCTCACCGCGACCGCGATTTATTATGAAGACGCGCGGGCACTGGCGCGAATCGCGGCGCTGATCGGTCAGTCGGCGGATTCGAACAAGTACACGGCAGTCGCGGCGGAAATTGGCGCTGCGTTTAATGCGACCTTTTTCAATTCGCAGACTGGCGTGTATGCGGCGGGTTCACAGACGGCGCAGGCGATGCCGCTCGTGCTTGGGCTTGTTGCACCGGAGCGACGTGATGCGGTGATCGCGGCGTTGTTGAAGGATATTTCGGATCGTGGAAATGCGGTGACCGCCGGTGATGTCGGGTATCGCTATTTGTTGCGCGCACTCGCCGACACCGGACATTCGGACGTGATTTTCGAGATGAATAATCAGTCGGAAAAACCCGGCTACGGTTATCAACTCGCCCACGGCGCGACTTCGTTGACGGAAGCGTGGGATGCCAATCCTCATTCTTCGCAAAATCATTTCATGCTCGGGCAGATCATGGAGTGGTTTTATCAAGACCTGGCCGGACTCGGCGTGGATCCGGCAGTGCCTGGATTCAAAAACGTCCTCGTGCGGCCGCAACCGGTCGGTGATCTGACGTGGGCGGAGGCGAGTCACGAGTCGCCTTATGGATTGATCAAAGTGCGGTGGGAGCGCGGAAACGGAACGTTCGTGCTGAAAGTCACGGTGCCGGCCAACGCGACCGCGACGGTGTTCGTGCCGGCGCGTGAGGCGGGTTCGGTGCGGGAGAATGGCGCGGTCGCGGCGCAGGCGAACGGCGTTAAATTTTTGAGGCGCGAAGGTGATCGGGAAGTTTTCGCGGTGGAGTCGGGGAGTTATGGGTTTGAGTCGGTGTGGTGAGAGGCGGGCGGGCGAGACGGCGCGGAACGGAACGGAGAACGAATGGGGCCCGCGAAATACGCTGAACACGCGAAATGGGGGGAGTGCGGAAATGGGCGCGTTGTCTGCGCGTGCTCGGTGTAGGTAGGTTGCGAGCTTGTCTCGCAACGTGGCGCGTCTTGAGTCGCGAGCAAGCTCGCTCCCACAGGGGGGCAATAGTCGCGATCCACGGAAGGCCTCCGCAAGCAGAGGCCCTACAGTCGGAAGGACGGGCGGGGTGTGTTGCTTCAGCGGGGAATGTGCCGTTAGCGCGGCGCTTCATTTTAGTAGCGGCAGGCGTCCCTGCCTGCCGGGCTTGAGGATTGCAGGCCGGCAGGCACTGAGGCCTGCCGCTACGCGCTGACTTCTGGCGCTGTAATCAAAACTTCAACTGCTTCAGCCAC
Source organism: Verrucomicrobiota bacterium (assembly GCA_025362555.1). Taxonomy (GTDB): domain Bacteria; phylum Verrucomicrobiota; class Verrucomicrobiia; order Opitutales; family Opitutaceae; genus Lacunisphaera. Next base: position 704 of record JANYFP010000478.1, on the reverse strand, counting down.
GTCTGATTTGCGCGGTACCACTCTACGCTGAGCTTCAGGCCTTCGTCGATGCCGATGCGGGGTTTCCAATTGAGCAAGCGCTCGGCTTTGCTGATGTCGGCCCACGTTTCCTTGATGTCGGCGGCGTGTGACGGCCGGCGATCGTAGATGGCTTTCTTGCCGAGCAACGTTTCGAGTTTTGCGATCATCGTCGTCATCGCGATCGGATTGCGGCCGCCACCGAGATTGATGATTTCGTAACCCGGCGCGGCGAGCGCGGCGATCGTGCCGCGCGCGATATCATCCACGTAGGTGAAATCGCGCGACTGGCTGCCGTCACCGAACAACTGAATGGGCGTGCCTTCGTCGATCCATTTGATGAAGCGCAACTGCGCCATGTCCGGTCGCGACGCGGGACCATACACCGTGAAATAACGCAGCACCGTCGAATCGATTTGGTAAAGATGATGGTACGTGTACGCCATGACTTCGGCGGCCTTCTTCGATGCGGCGTAGGGAGAGATCGGCGTGTTGACAGGCAGTTCCTCGTTGAACGGCATTTTCTGGCCCGCGTAGAGCGACGAGCTCGAGGCCATCACGTGTTTTTTCACGCCGTGGCGTCGCATCACTTCGAGCATGTTCAGCGTGCCCTGCGCGTTCGTTGAAAGATAAACGAACGGATTCTCCAAGCTGTAGCGCACGCCGGCCCGCGCCGCGAGATTGAG
>JANYFP010000108.1 GCA_025362555.1 Verrucomicrobiota bacterium | reverse complement strand
GGATCCGGGCTCCATGGTCTCCAACTTGGCTTTGGACGCCTTTAGGGCGGGGTGTTTGGCAATGATCGCGGAGATAGATTCAGAATTCATAATTGCGTAACGAGTCGGTGAACCGATTAGTAGAGGGCACAATGCAGGAAGATGTCAAACAGGGTTTGGAAAAAGCCTCGCAAGGGGTAAAAAGCACGCCGGGCGGCTGGGCCGCCGCCGTCGGACTCACCGAGCTATGGCTCGCCAAGTCGGAGCGCGTTGATACGCTATTGGAGGGACTTGCGTCTGGCCTGGTCGGTCAGGAACGGGCTAGGGCCCAGCAGCTCTTCTATGGGGTTGTCCGCTGGTCGAACCGCTTGGAGGCGGCCCTTGCTGGCCTCATGACGCATCCACCGCGAACCAAAGTCCGGGCCGTGCTCCTCGTGGCTGGCTTTGAATTGCTGGATGGCGGCCCTGATTTAACGGCGAAAGTCATCCATCATGCGGTCGAAAAGGCCAAGAGTGTGGCCAGTCCCAAGGAAGCGGGGCTCGTCAATGCGGTGCTGCGTAAAATGTCGGCGCGCCTCGCGGAGGTGCCGGACGATTTGGCGACCGAACTGGGGCACCCCGAATGGCTCGTCAACCGCTGGCTCAGACAATTCGGACCGGAGTTCACCCGCAAATTGCTCGAATGGAATCAGCAGCCTGCGCCGGTTTACGCGCGCTGGCGGATTGATGCTCCCGTGCCGGAATTTTTGGCTCCGACCAAGTGGAAGGGGTTTTATGAAGTGAAGGCCGGGAAATGGGACGAAGTTCGCCGGCTGGCCAATGACGGTTCGCTCTATTTACAGGACCCCTCGACGCGGCTGTGCATTGAGTTACTGGCGCCGCAACCGGGCGAGGTCATCCTCGACGCCTGCGCAGCTCCTGGCGGCAAGAGTCTGTTCATCGCCGACACGATGAAGACAGGTAAAGTGATCGCACTCGATGAACCTTCCGCGCCCGGTAAAACCGATATTCGGATTGTGCGCTTAAAGGAAAATTTGGCCCGCGCGCCCGTGGGAGTTGAGGTGGCGCTGACGCAGGCTGATCTGCGGGCGGTGAACACCAATTTCTACCGCAACCTGAACCTGCCGGAAACGTTTGATGCAGTTCTGCTCGATGCTCCGTGTTCGAATACTGGCGTCATGCGTCATCGCATCGACGTGAAGTGGCGATTGCAGGATGGTGATTTTGCGCGACACGCCGAGCAACAAGTGGAATTGCTCCACGCGGCGGCGCGTCTGGTGAAATCCGGCGGACGGCTTGTCTATAGTACGTGCAGCGTCGATGCGGATGAAAACGATGGCGTCATCAAGACCTTTTTCGATAGCCGCGGGGGCGGTCCGTTCCGGTTGGAACGCAGCGTGCGAGCCTACCCGTGGGTCGATGGCCACGACGGCGCCGGAGCGTTTTTGCTGATCAAGCAGTAAGGCGGGCATGAAAAAGCCACAGGCCTCGGGCCTGTGGCTTCACGGAGAAATATTCCGCGGGAGATGCTCGGATTATATTACCGCACGACGCGGGCGCCGCCACCGCTGATCGTCTTTTCGTCTTCCTTGCGCGTCGCCATCGACGTGTCGCCGGGAGTGGTCGAGGCCAGCGCGCCGTGAGCGGCGCCGTATTCGACAGCTTTTTGGGCGTCGTTGAATTCCATGAAACCAAACTGCACGCCGGATGCGAAGCTGTCGCCGCCACCGACGCGATCGAGAATCTCGAGGCCGGGATACTGCTTGCTCTCGTGAAATTTGCCGTCGTGCCAGAGGATGGCGCTCCAGTCGTTCTTCGTGGCGGTGATGACGTGACGCAGCGTGGTGGCCGCGACTTTGAAGTTCGGGAATTCCTTCACGGCGGTTTCGATCATCGCCTTGAAGGCATCGGTCTCGATGTGGCCGAGATTTTCTGCGCCCTTCACGGCGAAGCCGAGTGAGGCGGTGAAATCTTCTTCGTTGCCGATCATCACATCGACGTACTTTGCGATCTCGCGGTTGACCTCTTGAGCCTTTTTAAGACCGCCGATGGTTTTCCAGAGCGAAGGACGGTAGTTTAGATCGTAGCTGACGATCGTGCCGTGTTTCTTGGCGGCTTTGACGGCCTCGACGGTCACTTCCGCGGCGGAGGTGGAGAGGGCGGCGAAAATGCCACCGGTGTGAAACCAGCGAACGCCGAGCGTGCCGAAAATATTATCCCAATCGATGTCACCGGGCTTGAGCTGCGAGGCGGCGGTGTTGCCACGGTCGGGATTGCCGACGGCGCCGCGGATGCCGAAACCGCGCTCGGTGAAATTCAGGCCGTTGCGGACGGTGCGGCCGATGCCGTCGTCTTCGCGCCATTTGATGAAGTCGGTCGCGACGCCGCCTTGCATGATGAAGTCTTCGACGAGGTGGCCGACTTCGTTGTCGACGAATGCGGTGACGACGGCGGTTTTATAGCCGAAGCATTTGCGGAGACCGCGGGAGGTATTGTATTCGCCGCCGCCTTCCCAGACTTGGAAATTGCGCGCGGTGCGGATGCGGCCTTCGCCTGGGTCGAGGCGGAGCATGACTTCGCCGAGCGAGATCTGGTCGAAGGCGACGGATTTGGCAGGTTTGATTTGGAGGCTCATAGGGAAAAGGAAGAAGAGGGGTGGCCCACGGAACGCACGGAATACACGGAAGAAAATACCGATGTATTATCTGCGATTGGTTTCCGTGTATTCCGTGTGTTCCGTGGGCGAAATGATTTTAGATCGTGACGGTTTTGAAAGAGGCGAGGTCCCAGAGGGGAAGTTTGGCTTCGGTGGCGAGTTCGTTGAAGGCTTCGACTTCGGCTTTGCTGAAGAGGAGGCCGCCGGCAGCAGCGACGTGTTTGGCCCAAGTGGCTTCGAGTTGACCGGGCAGCATGGATTTTTCGTTGCCGTGGCCGAGGACGTCTTCGATGACGGCTTTCACGTTTTGCGATTGATTGCGGCCTTTCGCGAAAGCACCGCCGTTGATCGCGTCGGGATGGATGACTTGGAAGAAGAATACGCACGTGCCCTTGTCGCCTTCGGCTTTGTCCCAACGATTGCGAATGGTCGGGAGTGAACCGCCGACGAAGCCGCCGACGATTTCGTTGATGAGTGACAGGCCGTAGCCTTTATGCGCACCGAAGGGAAGGAGCGAGGTGGCGAGATTTGGGTCGATGGTAGGATTGCCATCTTTGTCCACGGCGGCCATCGGCGGAAGCTGTTTGCCTTCGCGTTTGAGTTGTTGGACGCGGCCCATGGCGACAACGGAAGTGGCCCAGTCGATGACGATCGGATAACCCACGGCGTCGGTGGTCGGGAAGCCCCACGAGTGCGGATTGGTGCCGAGGGTCGGGAATTTTCCACCGAACGGGACAACTTCCGCGAGAGCCGCGGTGCAATTCGTGTAGGCGATGTAGCCTTTCTTGGCGGCGTCCATCACGTAGCCGCCACCCCAGAGGTAGTGGAAGGCGTTGTCGACGGAGACGGTGCCGACGCCGTATTTATCGGCGAGGCGCATGGCTTCGTCCATGGCGCGGTAGGCAGTGGCTTGGCCGAGTTTTTTGTTGGCGTTCCAAATTTTCGCAGCTTCGAAGCGCGAGGATTTCACTTCGATCTGCGCGCCCGGCACGCAGCCTTTCGAGCCGGAGCCAAAGAGGTGATCGAGGTGAAGGGCCTTGATGCCGTTGTGCGTGCGAATGCCGTGGCGGGAAGCTTCGGCGCAAAAGCGCGCACCTTCGGCGGATTCGTCGGCGAGAAAGCCGCGGTGTTGATAAGCAGCAGCGACGAGTGAGTTGTGCTGTTGTTCGGGGACGATGAAGAATTGTTCGGGCATGGGAGGGAGGAAGTAGTGAGTAGCGGGTAGCGAGTAGTGAGTAGAGGAGGAGCGGAACAGTCGGGTGGTCGGTTTGTGAGGTTTTACATGCTCACTACTCGCTACTCGATGCTCGCTAATAAAAAAGTCAGACGACTTTTTTCGTCGGGACTTCGGGGTTGATCTGGGCGACGGGTTTTTCGCCGTTCATGGCGAGGATCAGGTTTTTCACCGAGGCGGTGGCTTGGCGGACCACACTCTCGTAGGTGCGCGAACCAATGTGCGGGGTCACGATGCAATTTGGCAAAGTGAGCAACGGGTGGTTAGGCGTCGGTGGCTCTTCGTCGAGGACATCGGTGCCGTAGCCGCCGACTTGACCGGATTTGAGGGCGGCTACCATATCGGCGGTGTGGACGATTTCGCCGCGGGCGCAATTGAGGATGAGGACGCCCTTTTTCATTTTCGGAAAGGACTTCGCGCTGATCATGTCGCGGGTCTCGGGTGTCAGATTCGTGTGGAGCGAGAGGTAGTCGGAGGCGGCGTAAACTTCGTCGATCGAGGCGGCGCGCTTCACGTTGTGAGCGGCGGCGAATTTTTCGTCCCAATAAACGTCAAAGGCGATGACGTTCATGCCGAACGCGCGGGCGCGGATGGCGACTTCCTTGCCGATGCGACCGAGGCCGATGATGCCGATGGTTTTTTCCAGGAGCTCATGGCCGGTCTTGCGTTTCCAACCGTTGGCGCGCGTGGAGTCGGTGTGGAAGAAGAAGTTTTTCTCGAGTGCCAGCAGCAGGAGGAAGGTGTGTTCGGCGACCGTGGTGTGATTGACACCCGGCGTGAAGAGGAGGGGAATGCCAAATTCGGTGCAGGACTTCACGTCGATTTTATCCACGCCGATGCCGTATTTGCTGATGACCTTGAGGCGGGGGCGGGCTTTTTCAAGGACGGCGCGCGTGATCAGATCATCGCCGCAGATGTAGCCGTCGATGTCGCCGACGAGTGCGAGAGTGTCGGCTTCGTTGAGTGGGCCGCGGGCGCGGATGATTTCCCAACCGGTGGCAGCAAGGAGCTCATGGTGCTCGCCGGGGGTGTCTTGAAATGAAGTAGTGGTGAGGAGGATACGGGTCATGGGGGAAAGGAATGGAGGTTAGGCGGCGGCGGCAGCAGCAACGAATACTTTGGCGCGGGCGGTGATGGCGGCCCAGTCACCGGATTTTAGAGCGGCAGCGGCGACGAGTGAGCTGCCGGCGGCGGTGGCGAAGGCGCCTGCTTTCAGGAAATCGCCAAGGGTCTCGGGTGTGACACCGCCGGTGGGCATGAATTGCAAATTGGGGAAAGGAGCTTTGAGCGACTTGATGTAGGCAGGGCCAAAATATTCGGCGGGGAAAACTTTGATGATATCCGCGCCGAGTTCGTGAGCACTGTAGGCTTCGGTGGGCGTGAGTGCGCCGGAGAGAATCGGGATGCCGGCCTCGACGCAAACCGCAATGACGGTGGGGCGAAGGCAGGGAGTCACAATGAATTTTGCGCCGGCGGAAATGCCTTTGCGGGCGGTCTCAGCGTCGAGGACGGTGCCGAGTCCGAGGAGGACGTTCGGCAATTCTTTTGAGACTTGAGCGCAGAGTTCGAGGGCACCGGGAGTGGTCATGGTGAGCTCGATGCAGTTGAGCCCGCCAGCGGAGAGAGCGCGCGCGCAGTCGAGGAGACTGGCTGAGCTGTCAGCGCGAATGAGTGCGATGACCTTCTCGGATTTGATGCGGTTGAGGACGTCGATTTTAGACATGGGAGGTACTGGTTAGAAATTGGGCCCGGTAATAATTCGAGTAAAGTGGTGGCGAGGGCGGCGATCAATATTTTGCTGGTTCACGCTGTTGCGTGGAATAGCCGAGGAGGCGGGAGAGTTCGGCCGCAGCAGCTTTCACATCAGCAGCCATCGCGGGGATGCGTTCTTTGGGGAAGCGGACCGTGGCGGCAGTGATGCCGATGGCGGCGACGCACGTGCCGTCGGAAGCAAAAACCGGAACCGCGAGGCAGCGGACACCGAGATGAAATTCTTCATCGTCCAAGCTGTAGCCGCGCTTCCGGGTCAGTTCGATTTCACGGCGAATTTCGCTGAGGGTGGTATGCGTATGCGCGGTGCGTTTCGTCAGGGTCATGCCCGGGAAAAGTTCGGCGAGGCGGGCCTGATGCAGGAATGCGAGAAAAGTTTTTCCAGTGGAGGAACAATGTAATTCGGCTAAAAAACCGGGGCGTGAGGCGGCGCGTAATGGGTGAGGGCTGTCCTGCACGGCGACGATGAGTGAACGGTTGTCGCAAGGGATGGCGAGGTGGCAGGTCTCGTCGATTTGTCCGGTCAATTTTTCCAAAACGGGCAGTGCGGCGGTGCGAATTTCAGTGCCGGCGAGAGAGGCGTTGCCCAGCTGAATCAGCACGGGGCCCAATTCAAACTCGGTGCCGTTCTTGCGCACGAGACCTTCGAGATGAAGCGTGGTCATGATGCGCAACGTGGTCGTGACTGGAATGCTGAGGCGTCGACCGATGTCGGCGGCCTTTAGACCGTCGGTCGTGCTGCCGAGCAATTTGAGAATGCGGCAGGCGTTGCGCAGATTGGGGATGACGTAGCGCTCCTGACTCGAGTTCGAGGCGGGCGTTGGGGAAGCAGCAGCGGACGATCGGGTGGGCATGGGGCGGGCGATGATTGGGCGATCTTCAAAATGAAAACCGGCACAGTGAATAAAATTTTGTTGCTATGGAACTCACATATTCAAATATGGATGACAAGTTCATTAGTGGAATTACACGCCGGTGTATGCTCCACGCACCTAACTAACCCCAAATTCATGGAAACTACCCACGTACACGGGCGGCGCTTTGGCCGTTCGGCTCTTGCAGTATTGGTTACGAAACTCAACGGCACGATTTGCAGCCGTTTGCTCTGTTCAGGCGCGCTGGCCTTTAGTTTGGCCGGCAATCTCTCCGCTCAATCCGCCACCGGGACACTCACCGGCCGAGTCTTGGAGGCGGGGAGTGGTAACTACCTGCAGGGTGCTGAAATCGTGGTGGACGGCTCCGCTTTTCATACGGCCACCGAGCGCGATGGTAGTTTTTCGTTAAGCAACATGCCGGCGGGTAACTACAGTGTGACCGCCACCTATCCTGGTCTTGATCCACTGAGTATGCCGGTTGAGGTTAAGACGGGGGCCACCGCCACCCAAACCTTCACCCTCAGTCAGGGTGTGATCCAGTTGGATCGTTTGGTTGTCCGCAGCACCAAGGAAGGTATGGCGCAAGCCGTCGCGATTCAGAAGCTCTCGATTCAGTCGAAATTGGTCGCAGCGGCTGACCAGTTCGGCGAAGTCAGCGAAGGCAACGTCGGCGAATACCTAAAGTTCCTCCCCGGTGTGACAATCGACTACAACGTGAACGATGCACGCGGCGTTTCCCTGCGCGGCCTAAGCACCGCCTTCACCATCGTCGCCGTTGACGGTACGCCCATGGCTGGTGCCTCATCAATCGACGACACGCGCCGCTTTGAGTTCGAGCAGATCGCGATGAACAACGTCGAGACCACCGAACTCTATAAGACGGTGACGCCCGACATCGCCGCAACCGCTTCGGGTGGCTTTGTGAATTTCATCACGAAGAGTGCTTTCGATCACCGCGACATCCAGCGCTTCGATTATAACATCTCACTGTCCGCCCCGAGCACGAATGTGTCTGCGAGCAAAGAAGGCGGCGTCTGGGGTCACAACACCCACTATCTGGTCCGCCCGAGCGTCGAATTGAATTATTCGCGCAAGCTGAATGAGAAGTGGGGCATCAACGTTAACTACCGGTTGTCGGAAAAATATGATGATTCGCCACGCACCGAGTTCACGTGGGTCACGGCGACTCCGACGGGCACGGTCCCCGGCATTTTCACTGCTCCCCGCTTGCAGACCTACAACGTCCGCCAGGAGGAAAAACTCACGCACCGCCAGGCTTTCGCCACGAAGGTCGACTATCTCTTGAGTGACTCCACCAAGTTGATGATTTCCGGCCAGTGGAATTGGTACGACCTTAACTTCACCCAGCGCGGCCCGAGCTACATTTTAGGCACCGCTTCCACCGTCAGCCAAGTCAACCCCACGTCCCCCGGTGATATTCCCTTCGGTACGACTTTCACTTCGGGTGCAACTGGCTCCT
>JANYFP010000069.1 GCA_025362555.1 Verrucomicrobiota bacterium | reverse complement strand
ATGACGACACAGGCGGCGCCATCGCCAGTGACCTGCGGATTGAACGCATAGCCGAGCGCTTCGAAAAAGGCCTTCGACCTAGACAAGTCGGCGACCGGGACGTTGAGGAATATCTGTTTATTCATGTGGATTTATTTTCGATTACACCCTCAACGAATGAACCAATTGATTTCAGACAGGGTATCGTATTTTTCCTAACTTTCTTGATTCGCGGTCATAGGTTCTGGGGCAAATGGACACCTAATATCCTGGCTATTGAAAGTTAGACTTTAGGGAGCGTTTGCAAAATGAGAAAGGCCTTCCTTTCCGACTGTAGGAGGGGCTTTATGCCCCGATTCTGGAATCTCCCGCCAGCCCGGTGTGCCCTGTTAACGTCTGCTGTCGTTTCAGGGATCGTCCACCGGCCTTCGCCGGGGCGTTTGTCCTGGCCGTCGCCAGTCAAATCGGGGCGTAAAGCCCCTCCTACAGCTTTTGCAAACACACCCTAGCTAGGGCCGTTGCCCTGAACGGCCCTCAGGGTGCGCAGGGCGATTGAGGGCAATCGCCCTTACCAATCCATTGTCCAACAAAAGTCTAAATCTTAAGAGCCGTCGGTATGACCCATTTCTCATTTCCCAGACCCGTTCGCTATTAGGTCAAACATACAAAACTGATTTTTTTCCCTCCCCTTTCAAAGAATCTTCACGGCGATCGGCCAAAGGCGGCCTGATAAGCATTCACAATTTTAAGAACATGATCTTCCTGCAAACGCACCTGCGCCCGGCAACGCAGGACAAACTCGTGCGCCTTCGGTTCGTTCTTCGCGCCAATCCAATAGATGGCGAGCGTCGATAGCACCAACGGATCCTCGGGCAAAATTTCGAGTGCTCTTTGCAGCGTCTGGACCCCGACCGCATCCTGCCCACGCTGAAAATAGATCTGCGCACAATCGATCAGCCCGAGGATCTCCGACGGACGAAGTTCAGCGACTCGTTTGAACTCCTCCAGCGCCTCGTCGAGCTGCCCGAGCGCCTTGAGCCGCTTCCCATTCATGGCGTGAAGCGAGGGAGAGTCCGGGCACCGGCGCAGACCTTCCGCGAGAGCCCGGTCAGCCTCCTCCCGCGATCGGCTTAGAGCGATGAGCTTCGCCCAGGCATCGCCAAAGGTCGGATCAAGGTCGATCGACCTGCGGAAGGCTTTTTTTGCCGCTTCACGGTCGTGAAGGTCAACCTGGAGAATCCCCATTTGGAAATAGGCCAAAGCGTATGTCGGGTTCACCCGGATCGCCTTTTCCAGCAGACGCAACGCGCGCGGCAGGTCCGACCGCCGACGCGCTGCGCCCGAATCCCACGTCAGGCGAAACGCGTCGTAACAATCGTCGCTCACCTCGTCGAGCCAAGGGTCGGGAGTTTCGATGTAGGAGTCCGTGCTCTTCGCCCGACTGCGCATCGCCCGGGCCTTGTCGGCGTCGCCGAGGTGTTCATACACCGACACTAAAATATTTTCGCCGATATTTACTCCGGACGACAGCCCCACGTTTTCCAGCCGGCTCCGCGCCTCCTGCCAGCGCCCGGCGGCGATGTCAGCCTTCGCCAACCCGGCCACCGCATAAGGATTCTGCGGGTCCACCTTCAGCACCGCGTCGTAAATCGGCACCGCCTCGGGCGCTCGATTCATTTTGATCAGAGCGTCCGCCAGATTGAGCTGCGCGGGCAAATAGTGGGGATCGATTTGCGCGGTGCGCCGCCACAATAAAACGGCTTGGTCCAGCTGCCCGTAGAGCGAGTAAACGGACGCCAGCCGGTCCGGCCAATGAGCGTTCTCCGCATCCGCTCTGACCAGCACCCCGTAGAGTGTCGCCGCTTCCTGCGTGGCTCCATTGGCGTGATACAACGAGGCAAGTGAGCCCAGCCCACCGCGCCAGTTGAACTCCGCGCGCACCTGTTCCTCCGCGGTCTCGACGCGATTGATCAATTCTGGATGCACGAGAGTGACGGGTCGCGCGGGCAGTGCGGCCACGGCTTCCTCGTGCCAGCGCGCCTCGCGGGCGTGACGCACATACGCCACCGTGCCTCCGACCGTCAGCGCAGCCAGAACTCCGCTGACGACAATCCATTTTGCCGTCTTGGTCATGGCTTGGCCGGCGTCCAAAGCATCATCCGGCTCATGCGGTCGTAAGGCGGATAGGCGTGAAACCCGCCGGTGATCAACGAGGGGCGGCCCGTGCCATCAAAATTTCCCGCGGTGACGGTGAGCAATTCGATCGGTTCGCACGCCAGGACGTGCGGCGTGAAATTCATCTGTCCGTCATTGCGAAACCAAACCATCGATTGGACACCCGGCTTGGTCCATTCGTTGAACGCGCTCACCGCGACGACGTCGGTGTTCCCATCGCCATCCAAGTCCACTGCAAGGGGGGAATACGCGCCCGCGAGGTCTCCGATGCGATGGAAACGAAACGTCCCACTGCCCGTGTTTTTCAGCCACTGCACCCCGTGCCAGGGCCGGGGCCCCGGAATGCCCACGGGGCCAAACCCATCTCCATTTGAAAATAGCACGTCCGGCTTTCCGTCGCGGTTGAGATCGCACACGGTGAGTCCGCTCGAGGAATAATCCTCATTGGTGGAGCTCCAAATCGCACGGCTCGAAAACTTCCCCGCTCCTTGATTTTCAAAATACCACACCTGCTCCCACTCCTGGGAAACAATCGCGACGATGTCCGGCTTGCCGTCGCCATTAAAATCCGCGACCGCCACATTGATGGTGCCGGAGAGATTCAAGAGGTTGTGGCTCTCAAATTCCCAGGGGCCCTTGCGCTCCAGCCACCGGATCTCCCCTTGATCGTAGCCAAATTGTCCGACCACCAAGTCGAGCCTGCCGTCGCCGTTGAGATCGGCGGCCCTCAGGTCAGTGACGCGGGCGACATTCTGAAGAATCCAGTGAGGCGTGAAATGCTCGTGCCCGTCATTTTCCAAAATGATCACCGACCCGATCTTGTCGTTGTTCGGAAAGACCTCGCCCATACTCGACACCAGCAGGTCGACATCCCCGTCGCCGTCGATATCCACTGCCTCCACATGCACCGGGGCGCGCATGCCCTCAGCGATCACTTTCTCCTCGAATTTCCCCGGAGACACCTGCCAGAGCCAATAAACCCTGCTTTCCTGCGCCTCACAAAACACGGCATCCATTTGGCCGTCCCGGTCGAGATCCACCGAAATCACATGCGCGATCCAGGGATGTCCGACGACCGGGCCGCCAATCGTCTGCCGATTGAAGAGGTGGCTCAAATCATCCACCGCCTGGGAGGGCGCCGCCACGGGAGGCAGGGCGCCCAGCTTATCCGTCTCATGCCGACCGCACCCTTGGAAGAAAAGCCCGCTCAGACCGAGCAGGGCAAACGTGAGGCGACGCATGAAGTGAAAGCTTACTCCGTGTTCGCATGCACCCGCCGGAGGGGCGAAAGCTGAACGGACAACGGGAGGGGTGGAGTTAGGATGATAGACCACAGATAACGATTCCGGCTATCACCTGATTGGGGGAATTTCATCAGGACGGCGAGAAATCGATTCTGGCTGGAGTGAAAGTAAAGACATCAATAGATCCGACGGCATGGTTGCAAGTCTGCGCCTTTTTGCGGCAATCGTCTGCTCGGCGTGCGTTGCGATCTTCGTGTAAAAGCATTGGACGTTTGGTTTGAGAGAACAGAAGTTTTTTCCTCTCCGTTAACTCCGTTTCCTCCTGTGAAGAGGATTGGATTCGTATCGGTATGATCGGTGTAATCCGTGGTCACCAAACACCCGAAAGAGTCTAACCACTAATCCACCCTAATAGGACACTCATCCGGATCGGGTTTCACTTTTGAGTCTTTTGTGGTAATCCTCTGCTCTGCGTGCTTTGCGACCTTCGTGTAAAAGCATTGGTCTGATCCAAAGTATTTATTTCGTGCTCTTTCGTGTGTTTCGCGGGCAACCCTAGCCCGTAAACGGATAGTTAAACACGAACTTGCCCGAGCCTTCGGGCAGAAGAAATTTCACCCGTTGCGGCTCAATCTTCTTCGGGGGCTGAATTAGCTGTTCAATTTTTTCCACCACCACGCTGATGGATTTTTTGGCGTCGCTCTCACCCTCGGTAATGTAGTCCAGCAGGAAACTTCCGGGACTGATTTCGTGCAGACGATAATGCACGACACCTTCACAGCCGATGAAAC
>JANYFP010000044.1 GCA_025362555.1 Verrucomicrobiota bacterium | reverse complement strand
CCGGGAATATTTTGTCCTGACCGATACCGTTTCCGTCGCCCGCGGTAATTCCTCCATCATCGCGCTGCCGTACGACGGCCTGAAAATCACCTGTACGTCCGCCGATGATCGCGGCATTCACACCCAGCATCTGTCGCTTGTTATCGATCCCGAAGTTTATGCCGCCCAGGTCGCGGCGGCTCGCACTTTTACCATTTACGAAGACATCGAGGAACTGATCAAGTTAGGCAAAATCAAGGGCGGCAGTCTCGACTGCGCGGTCGTAATCAAGGGCGACAAAATTATTTCGAAGGAGCCGCTGCGCTTCGCCGACGAGTTTGTCCGCCACAAGATTCTCGATATCATCGGTGACATTCTCCTGCTCGGAGTCCCGCTCAAGGCGCACATCGTCGCCACCCGTCCCGGCCACGCCGTCAACGCTGAGCTGACCAAAATTCTTTTCGAGAAGTACGAGGCTTGGAAAAAGGGCGGGAAGAAACCTGCCAAACCCGCCGCGCCGAAAGCCGACATTGCGACCGAGACCAGCCTCGATATCCGGCGCGTGCTCGACATGGTGCCGCACCGTTATCCGTTTGTGATGCTCGACCGGGTCGTGGCGATGACTGACACCGAGTTGACCGCGATCAAGAACGTCACGTTCAACGAGCCCTATTTTCAGGGACATTTTCCCGGTAATCCCGTCATGCCCGGCGTGCTGCAACTCGAGGCGATGGCCCAGGCTGCGGGAATTTTAATGGTTCGCCGCTCCAGTACGGAAGGCAAAACCACGCTCTTCATGAGCTGCGACAAGGTGAAGTGGCGGAAGCCCGTTCGCCCGGGCGATCAGATTTTGATCAAGGCCAAGATCACGAAAATTCGTGGTGCGATCGCGTGTGCCGAAGGCGAGTGTACGGTGAATGGTCAGGTTGTTTCCTCGGCCGACATGATGTTCGCCTTCGTCGACAACGCCGAGCTCGAGTAGGCCATGGCCCAACAGATTCATCCCACCGCAATCATCGAGCCCGGCGCATCGCTGGGAGAGGATGTCATCGTCGGCGCGTATGCCTATGTCGGCGCCAAAGCTGTCATCGGTGCGGGCACGGTGATTCATCATCACGGCAATGTGGAAGGTCGCACGACGATCGGCCGGCAATGCGAAATTTTCCCTTTCGCCTGCGTCGGTACGAAAACCCACGATCTCAAATTCAAGGGCGGCGAACCGGGCCTGATTATTGGAGATCGGAATGTGTTTCGCGAATACGTCAGCGTGCACGGGGCGACGAACGACGCCGAGTACACGCGCATGGGCGATGACAACGTGATGCTCGCCTACAGCCATGTGGCGCACGATTGCATCGTCGGTAATTTTCTCGTGATGAGCTCGCAGACCGCGCTGGCCGGTCACGTGATCGTCGAGGACCACGTTAATATTGGTTGGGGCACGGGAGTGCATCAATTTTGCCGGCTCGGCGCCCACGCGATGCTCGGAGGCATGTCGAAAATTGTGCAGGATGTGCCGCCCTATGTGATCGCCGATGGCAATCCGGCCGTCGCGCGCTCGATCAATAAAGTCGGGTTGGAGCGCCACGGATTTTCGATCGAACAATTGGAGTCGGTGAAGCAGGTCTTCCGCATTGTCTTTCGCGCGGGCCACAACCGCACGCAGGCCTTGGATAAATTGCGCGAACACGCGCTGAGTGATACGCCGGAGTTCAAGCATTTTCTCGCCTTCGCCGACCGGAGCGAACGCGGTTTCATCAGCGCCAAGTAGGCGAGTTTGCTTTTTTCCGGAGCTGTAGGAGCGGCTTTACGCCGCGATCAGGATGAACGCCCCGTCTCATATTCGCGAATTGATGGGAGCGCCTTGAAACCGATATTTCGGAGCGTGCTTTGCTCGCCCCAATCCGCCCGATTTTCCACCACAGAGGCACTGAGCCACAGAGAAACCGCCCGATAATAAATTCAGCAGATTGTATTACGTCCTTTGTGACTCCGTGCCTCTGTGGTGAAAATTCCGTGAGGCTCGGTGAGCCGAGCGAAAATCGGCGTACGCTGGAAACCCTCAACTCTCAACCCTCAACTACCCACTCTCAGCTGCCCGCTGCCGCTTCACCCAACTGCCGGAGCAATTCGTAACTGTACAGGCCCGTCCGGTGTCCGTCACTGAAATCAAAACGGATGGCGTAGTTGCCGATGCGTTCCCAATTGGTCACTTCGACCCCGACAAAATTCTTCGGCACTTC
>JANYFP010000004.1 GCA_025362555.1 Verrucomicrobiota bacterium | reverse complement strand
GATTGATGCCTGCGCCGGCTACGAATGCCCGCCAGAGGACGATGCGTCCTTTGATCTGCAGATTGGCTGTCAGGGCGATCAGCACGCCTAGCGGAACGAAGGTGACGATCTTCAGCGTGTCGCCTTTGCCGCCATTCCAATATTCCGGTGAGAGCAGTTTGAAGAGCGGCCATTCAAAATGGGCGGCGAGGTCAGAGCGCAAGTGAAAGCGAAATGGCCACCACGACACGAAAAAAAGCAGACCCAAATAAAGGGCAAACAGCGAGGGCGTGGCTTTTTTTCTCATGCGATAACTAATGGCTCGCGCAATCTGGCGAGCCGTGGGTTTCCGTCAAGATCACGCCAAGTGCGGTCGCGTGGACGAGCGGAAAAATTTCCCGGATGGCGGGCGAGTCGTCAGGAACAGCGTCATCCGGGCTGGCCGGTAGGTTCCGTGGAGGGCGAAAATTCGACCGGGTTCGCGGGCCTTGCGATCAACCACGAAAATAAAACCAGCAGATCCTCGAACGGATGGTGGCTGAATTCAGGGGCGAGGGGAACCGAGCGAAGTTCGTCGGGCTGGCCAAGGACGTTTTCTTCATGCACCAGGACGAATCCGGCCTGACGAACCAAGTGGCGATGGTCTTCGATCCGCAGGCGGGTTTGGAAAATGATGGGGTTGTTCAGCCAGCGCCATTGCCGGGAGGTATAACGCAGGAAGTTGAAAGGGGTGATGGTGCGATCGACGTTGGCGTATTGGTCCGCCAATCCGATATAGTGGCTCATCACGCCGGCGGGTACGAGGATTCGGCGAAATTCGTCTAATAAACCGGTGATGATAGCCGCCGGGATATGCTCAAACACGACCGTGGAAAAAACGAAATGCACGGAATGCGATGGGAGAGTCGTGTGTCGGGCGTCGCCCACGCGAACGTGAATGTGCAAACGTTCGAGACTCTTCACCGGGTTTTCGTTGGCGGGCAGGTCCGCCATTTCTTGGATTTTCGCCATCCGGTCCACTCTCGCCCCGGGCAAATATTTTTTGAGAGACCCCTGGCGGATCGCGTCAGCAAATTGGGTGAGCGTGTGCTGCAGTAGGTCCGGCTCCACGAGCGGCACGAGGTCATACGTCCAAATCTCAGCCGCTCCACAGAGGTACAATCCGATGGGCACGATCGGCCATGAGCCGGTGCCAAGTTCCACCGCCGATAAATTTTCTACGGGCTGGGTGCTGAATTTCCGGTAGTGCTCCAAGTGCTGCCGGCAGAGGATCAGCTTGCCTTCAAACGTTGCTTGGCGGGCGAAATAGCCCCGGGAGATTTTTTTCTGGAACAAGGCGTTCCAGCGATGGCTGCGAGGCAGCCAGGAGATCAATCGTTGAACAGTCGATTTCAGGATCCAATTTGGCATGAGAGACTCCTCGCTGTTGGAAATTTGATGGTTCGGGTTCGACCTGCGTGATCTTGCAATTGAGCGCGGAGAATTGGGTGCCCCGAGCCACCCAAGGATGACTGAACTGATCGTGCTGACTGTTTTTGCTTCGCGATCAATACTCCCAGCGCGCAGCTCCAGACTCGCAGCTTACGGCTACGGTTTCTTTTTCACTGCTTCATTCATGCACTGATTCAGCGCATTCGCCAATTGTTTGACGTACGGTTCGACCAGCATGGCATGAGGTTTGAAGGGGAATTCAACAATCTTCAGGCCGCCTCCCACGAGGTCACCCCAGCCCATCTTGGGATCAGGATAAAATTTATAATTTGCCTCAGGTTTAAAAAGCGTGAGCCGGCCGGAATAATATTTGGGCAGATAAGTGTCGGCCGCATGATCATTAAGGGCTTGGACGGAGGCTTCGGGCCCAGAGGTGGCCCGGGCGACTCCCGGCTCATCACCGCCGGGGTTTGGCTTTGAGGTCAGAATGTTTTTCAGTTCACCGTCGCCGGCGACCCGCACTTTTTCCACCAAGTAACCCCACATGTCGCGCGGGCGAAGCTGAACGAAATTGGAGCAATGAAATTTGAACTTCTCCCACATGAAGCCGAGGAAACTGACTTTGAGGGCGCGGCTGAAATTATAGGTGTCCAGCATGGCCACCAAGGCGACTTCTTCCCCCGCCTGGTGCAGGAGCTGCGCCATGGCATAGGCGACCGTTCCACCGAGACAATAACCGCCGAGCAGATAGGGGCCGCGAGGCTGAACCGTGCGAATTTCGGCCAGGTAGCACTCTGCCATCGATTCGATGGTAGCCAGCGATTCACTTTTTCCATCAAGGCCCCGGGATTGCAGACCATAGAGTGGTCGTTCCGGTGAAAGATAAGCCGCCAGCGTTCGATAGAGGAGCACATTCCCACCGGCCCCGTGGACGAGAAAGAACGGGGTGAGCGAGCCTTTCGGCTGAATGGGGACCAGCGATGACCATTCGCCTTCACTGTCGGCACCGCGGTCGAGGATTGAAGCGAGTTGCTCGATCGTCGGCGCTTTGAAAAGAGTGGAAAGTGGGAGCTTTCGCTTGAATGCCTTTTCAATTTGCGCGAACAGGCTGACCGCGAGGAGTGACTGGCCGCCGAGATCAAAGAAACTGTCACGGACGCCAATCCGTTCAATGCGCAAGGTCTGTTGCCAGATTACCGCCAAAGTTTTTTGGGTCGGATTTTCGGGGGCGAGATAGTCTTCCGCGACATCTTGCACGGTAGTGGGAGGGGGGGGCAGCGCGGACCGCTCCAATTTGCCCGTAGCAGATTGAGGCATGCGAGAAAGGATCATCCAGCGCGATGGACGCATATAGTCCGGCAAGCGATCGCGCACCAATTGACGTAATTCTCGGATGAGTTCGCTTTCAGTGAGGCTCTTCGCAAAAGCTGGGGCGGGTGGCTTGCGGGTGACGTACGCGACGAGACCGGGACCACCGGCCAGGTCGGACCGCAATACCACCGCGGCGTCATCAATGGCAATTTGTTGGCGGAGGACCGACTCAATTTCTCCCAGCTCGACGAGGCATCCGCGCACTTTTACCTGCAGATCGCGACGTCCGAGATATTCAATGCTGTTGTCCGGGCGATGGCGCACACGATCACCGGTGCGGTAAAGACGATTGCCAGTGGGATCTATTATGAATTTTTCGGCCGTGAGGGCGGGTAAATTGTGATAGCCGCGGGCGAGCCCCAGCCCACCGATCAGTAGTTCGCCGGGCACCCCCGTTGGCACCGGTTCGCCGAGATCATCCACAATGCGAATGGTCGTGTTTCGGATCGGACCGCCGAGTGAAAGTGCGGACGCGGAATTGATCCGCGTGATCGTCGACCACACTGTGGTTTCCGTCGGTCCGTACATGTTCCACACCTCGGCTCCGACGGCGAGGAGTCGGCTCGCGAGATCGGTGGTCAACGCTTCTCCGCCGGTCAGAAGGCGGAGGCCCTTGGAACCTTTCCAACCGGTGCTGAGTAGCATGCGCCAGGTCGACGGCGTGGCTTGGGCCACCGTGACCCCGGTGGTGGCGATGAATTCAGCCAGAGCGCCCGGATCGATCGCGGTGCTGCGTGACGCAATCGCGCTGTGGGAGCCGACGGTGAGGGGGAGCAATAATTCCAAAACTGAAATATCAAATGAAAGCGGACTGAGCGCGAGTACCACGTCTTGACTGCGGAGTCCGGGCTCGCGTTGCATCGAGAGCAGGAAGTTCACCGCGGCGCGGTGGGGGATTTCGACCCCTTTCGGCACTCCCGTCGAACCCGAAGTATAAATCAAATAAGCCAGGGCATCCGGCTCGACGACGATTTCACCGCGCTTGGCTGGATTGGCCTTGATGGCCGGCCAATCCCGGTCGAGGCAGAGGGCTTGGATCGCGGTTGTTGGCAGCGAATCCAGCAGCAAAACTTGAGTGATTACGACCGAAGCTTCAGCATCGGCCAGCACGTGGGCTTTGCGATCCACGGGCAGTTCCGGCGCCAACGGAAGGTACGCCGCACCCGTTCGCAGAATGCCGAGAATGGCCACGACCATGTCGACCGTTCTTTCGAGGCAGATTCCGACGATGGAATTCTTTGCGACGCCGAGTGAATAAAGGTGATTGGCGAGGAGAGAGGCGCGTTGGTCCAGTTCCGCGTAGGTCAACCGGTTCGTTTGATCGATGGCCGCGAGGGCGCTCGGGGTGCGGTCGATCTGGGCTTGAATGAGCGCATGGAGGTTGAGCCGTTCCTCGCCCGGAATGCATTCGGCCTTGGCCGGCGGAGTCGCCGCAGTCAACGCGGGCGCGAGCAGCATCGGGAGTTTGGCGAGCGGCTCAGTCGGTGCGACAAGCAGTCGGCGCAACAGCGCCTCGTAGCTCTGCAACCAGGCTTGCACGGTGTCTCCGTCAAAGAGGTTTAGGTTATAATCACACTCCACCCGTAGGGAGTTTTCTTCCTCGACGAGATTGAATCCCAGATCGTATTGGAACGAGACCCGCGGGCCCGACAGGAAGCGGTGCTTGAGACGGGCGAAGCCCACCTTGGACATCGGTGGATCGATGTTGAAGAGAATCGAAACCAGCGGAATCCGGCTGGGGTCGCGCGGCAGATCGAGTTGTTGGGCGAGTTTTCCGAAAGTGTAATTCCAGTTCTCATGCGCATCGAGTACATCGCTCCAAGTGCGTTTGAGCAGGGCGGTGAAGGGCTCGGAGGGATCGAGCTTGGCGCGCATCGGCAGGGTGTTCGCGCATTGACCCACCAAGGAATCAAAACCGAGCGGACCTTGCGCGGAGAAGGGGACTCCCACCACCAAATCCGTGGCACCGCTTAAGCGATACAGCCAAGTCTGAAAAGTCGCGAGGAGCAGGGCAAAAGTGGAGTTCTTCTGCTCGGTCGCGAGCAACTTGATTTTGCCGTAGAGTTCGGGGCCGAAGGTGAGCTCGCGTCGATCAGCGGCCACCGACCGGTTGGGCGGGCGGACTGCGGTGGTCGGCAAATCGAGCGGCGCGGGAACATCTTTGAACTTCGATTTCCAGAACGTCTGGCAAGCCTGGGCTTCGTCGTCGTCCCGGTGCTGTTCCTGCCAGAGTGCGTAGTCCCTCATCGGGATCGCGGGCGGCAGGGTGAGGGTGCGGCCTTCAACCTCGGCTGAATAGAGGGCGCTTAATTCCTCAAAAACGACGTAATGGGACCAGCCATCGCAGGCGATCATCTGCGCAGTGAAAACAAGCTGATGATGGGTGGGCGATAACTGCAGGATTCGGCAGGAAAAGAGCGGGCCTTTCGCGAGATTGAAAATTTGGCGACTCTCTTGGTTCGCGATTCGTCGGGCGGCCGCTTTGCGTTCCCCTGGCTGGAATCCACTCAGATCCTCGATCGAAATTTCAGCGGCGAGCGTGGGTTGAACGATCACTTCCGTGCCGTCCTCGCTAAAAACACAGCGGAGGCCTTCATGCCGCTGGACGACGGTTGCGAGGGCGCGGCGCATGGCGGCGAGATTAAGGACGCCGTCAAAATCAATGATGGTGCAGGCGTGATGGGGGCCGGCGGCGTCCGGACTCATCTGCGCGCCGAGCCACATTTCCCGCTGGCCTTCTGCGAGGGGGAAACGATTGGATGCGCTCGCCGTTTTTGCCGGCGGGACGACGATGACTGGCGACGCGGGGGGTGCAGCCGCAATTTCTGCGGTCACCACCGGGGAGGGTTTCACGGGAGCGCCGGATTTCT
Organism: Verrucomicrobiota bacterium; assembly: GCA_025362555.1. Classification (GTDB taxonomy): domain Bacteria; phylum Verrucomicrobiota; class Verrucomicrobiia; order Opitutales; family Opitutaceae; genus Lacunisphaera. The sequence continues at coordinate 13,965 of JANYFP010000004.1, read as the reverse complement.
CCGGGGCGGGCGGGAAGAAGCCGATCTCCTGAAGTTCCAGGGCGCTTTCTTTGAAGGCGGCGATGATCTTGTCGATGTCTTCTTCGGTATGCGCCACCGTCAAATAACTGGGGAACGGCTCCAGTAGAAAAATGCCTTTTTCTCTCAACCGGTAGAAGAGCAGATTGCCGTATTTTTGATCTTCGCCCATGCGCACGTAAAAGAGAGAGCCGAAGTGCGGGATGCGGACGGGAATATTATTTTCGATGAAAAAACTATCGAGCGTGTCGGCCAGTCGGGCGGACCGGCGATTCAAGGTATCCCACAGTTCCTGTCCCTGGGCTTTCAGATGGACTAACATCGCGTGCGTGGCGGCGATGGCCAGCGGATGGCGGACGAAGGTTCCCGCGAAGAATGTGACGCCGGTGGCAGGAAACGAATCATCTCCGTATTGCCAGTGGCCGCCGTCAAAAATGTCCATGAACTCCGCCTTGCCGGCGACGATTCCGATGGGCATGCCGCCTGCGACCACCTTGCCGTAGGTCGCGAGATCGGCGGTGATGCCATAGTAGGCTTGCGCTCCGCCGGGGCCGGCCCGCAATCCCGTGATCACTTCATCAAAAATCAGGAGGCATCCGCGGTCCGTGGTTAATTGGCGAAGCGCTTGGTTGAATTCCAGCGGACGCCATTCGGGGCGCCGGCTTTGCACCGGCTCCACGAGTACGGCGGCGATTTCGTCGGCATGAGCGCGGATAAATTCGAGGGCCGTATCGGTGCCGTAATCGAGTACATACATGTCCTCCACGGCGCGCATGGGAATGCCTGGAGCGGAGGGAATTGATCGTACTTGCGTGGTATTGCCCGCCGCGCGGACCAATACTTCGTCAAAATTTCCGTGGTAGTCCTTGGTGAACACCACGATTTTATTCCGGCCGGTGGCGGTTCGCGCGAGGCGCATGGCGGCGTACACGGCCTCCGATCCGGTGCAAACGAAGCTCGCCCGTTCATTGCCGGTCAGTTCGCAAAATAACTTTGCCGCTTCGCCGGCCAGGGGGAATTGCGGTCCCACTTCGATGCCTTTTTCCAGCTGCTCCTTGAGCGCGGTGGTGAGAATTTCTGCGGAATGGCCGAGGAAATTCGGGCCAAATCCATTGAGCATGTCGATATACTCGTTGCCATCGACGTCCCACAAGCGCGTGCCGAGCGACCGCGTGACCACGATTTGATAAACCATTTCCTTCCACAGCGGATTGAATCCGGAGGCGGTGCGCGGATCGGCATACCATTGCCGGTATTTCTGCGTGTGGACTTTCGATCCGGCGGTTCGCTTCGTGTACCGGGAAATCAGTGCGTCCAAGTAGGCCTGTTGGCGCGGGGTGATCGCTTGAGTGGTTGAACTCGCACTATTTTGCGGGGCGCCAATCGGCTTGGCGGCTGGAATTGCGATTGCCGCTGGAGGGTGGCCGTTCGTTGCCACTGCCGCGGTCGGCGCGGTTGGGATCGGAGGCACCGAAGCCATCCGCCCGTTGGCCGCGGGCGTGGTTCTTTTCAACAGTTCCAGCTGGCGCTCCATCAGACGCACTTGCGCTTTCACGACCTGCTCGGTGAAGGTCTCGTTTGAAGCCGCCGCGGCCGTATTCCGCCCCGCCGTTAAGAAAGATGAGTTCGACCGGGAAGATTCAGCAGCGTGCAGGAGCGATCCCGCCGCCGGCGCCGATTTTGCCGTGGTGGATTCCAGTTGTGAAACCTTCGCGACCGGGCCGCCAGTCTTCGCGTCAAGGTAAGCGGCCAGAACTTCCAAGCTCGTCAGTTCCACCATGAGCTGACGAAAAGTGACCTTTACCCCGAATTTATTTTTAATCGTCGTCGCCGCCTGGGTGAGGAAAAGAGAATCAAACCCGAGGCTCAAAAAACTCTCCGTGCCGGATGCGTCCGAAAGATCGTGCCCCGCGAGTCCGCCCAGCAAACTTTTGAGGTCGTCGATGGTCTTCTTCATTTAAAATTCGGCTCAACTGGAAAACTCGAAGTCCGGATGGGCGACTCCGCGCGGATAAAGGGGATGGAGCAACCCGAGCTTTCGGGTTGATAATTTTAGAATTTGGCGCCGATGCGGGCGGCGAATCCGGCGGTTCTGATTGCCGCCATGTAGGGAATCGAGATCAGCGGCTTTTCAAAACTGGCCCGCTTGCTCATGTAGTCCGTCACTTTTCCCCAATTAGATTCATTGGTGGCATCGATTCCGAGCGAGATGGAGAAGCTCAACATTTTGGCCGTATGCCACCAGCCGCTGGGCATGAAGAGCGTTTCGCCGGGCCCGGCTTGGTCTTCGTACCGGGTCGCATTCCGATAGAGCGGGAATTCGGGGTTGGTGATGTTATCCAAGTCTTTGATTCGGGAGACGCTGAACGATTTTCCCTGCGCCGGATAAAGGTACTGGCCGTCTTCCGGAGCGAAGAGGATGAATTTTTTATAACCAATGATCTGGTGAATGAAGGTATGGGCCCCGGGTGCATCGTAATGCAAAAACGGAAACGACCGGCCTTCGCCGCCAATGAAAAGTTCATAATGCCCGCCCCCTCCCACGACCTTATTGCGAATAGGATAAAACGCGGCACTGTGAAACCAATTGGGGCCGCACACTTCGGGATACGGTGAAATGTCCGCCATCAACTCCGGATATTCGTCGCGCAATCGAATATTGCGGTAGTAAGGCGCCGGGTGCTCCGCGTTCGATTTGAGCGCCAAGTCGACGACCTCATTCAAGGTGTAAGACTTGCCGTCAATCACCGTGGTGCGGGTGCCGTACTGTTGCTTCCAGAAAGCAGGCTCCCATTTCTTCAAGGCGGACCACTTGCTGGAAGCGTCCTGGATGATCGCTGGCTTTCCAGGAATCACGAAGCGCTCCATAAATTCTTTCTGACTGAGGCCTCGGACCCGCTCCAGTTTAGCGGAGGGAGAAGTGTCGACTTTCACGGATGAACCTTGGGGAGTTAAGCTCATAAATTATATAAGGGAAAGTATCGGCAGCAGGGTGACAGACACAAGAAAAAGGTTGGGTGATTGGCCGGACGCCCAGTTCCGTTTGAATGGCGTACAATCGGAGAGGAGAGTCGATGCTGATGGCCGCTACTCAGGAGGTTGCGCGGAATATGGAGTGGGTGATTTATTTGGAATATAAAGCAGGAAACAGGCCGGAACTCGGATCGCGTGGGGGGTGTCCGGATTGGACTTTTGCCACACCGGCCGGGCCGGGCTGCCGACCGCAGTCCGAACCGTACGCTCGATGACCACAAAAGCTCAAAATGCGCAAAAAAGAGAGGATTGCGTCGAGTCAGATAAACCCAAATTCCGCAGTCGGCTAATCGCTAATTTTCGCGAGAGCAGTCTGTCCAAAAAACGCAGTTGAGACCACGGATTTCACAGATGCTCACGGATATTCGATCAAATATGAATTGGAGCTGATCCACCCTTCAGTTGATTAAACCGGTACCAGTATTTTTCCCGTGAATTATTTCTGTATCCGCAATAATCTGTGTGATCCGTGGTAAAAATGGAATGGTTGTACTGCGGGATATAGCCTGAATTGCTATACCTAAGCGCCCGAACTTTGGTCGGATCGCGACTCCAAGAGGTCGAGTTGTTGTCCCATGTTTGCGAGCTGGTCGAGAATCGTGGACTCAAGATTAGGCGTGCCAGCGGTCGGTCGGAATGGTGACGAGAGCGTTGCTTCCGGCTCGCTGCCGGAGGATGGCTTAATCCAGTAAGGCTTACGCTCGAAAGGATAGGTGGGCAATGACCGGCGTCGGCGCGATTGCCCTGCATAATACGCCTCCCAATCCGGTTTGACGCCCGCAATCCACAGTCGACCGAGTGAGATCAACATTGCGGAAAGTTCGCTGCCGCTTTCACTGTCCGCTCCGACCGTTGTAAGGATCACTGCATTCGATGGCTTTTTGGGATGTTGCCGGGCTAATTGGCTGAGTGTCTGCCCTGGTCCCACCTCTAACAGCACGTGTCGCTGGTCCGTGAAAAGGGTATCAAGGGCTTCCGTGAAGCGAACGGGTTGCCGCAGTTGACGGCCCCAGTAGCCGGCATCGGCGATGGTTGCGGCGGTCATCCATTCTCCGCTGCACGTGGAGATCCATGGAATCGCGGGCGTTTGGCGGGGCGTTTTGGCGGCGGCCACCGCAAATTCCGGCAAAATCGGATCCATCATCGCGGAGTGAAAAGCATGCGACGTCGCCAGGAACCGTGCCGCGATTTTTTTCGCTTCAAGTGCTTCGGCGAATTTTTTCAGCACCGGAGTCGGACCGGACACCGTGCAAAGTTTTGCGCTGTTAAACGCAGCGATGACGACTCCCTCGGGCAGCAGCGGCTCGAGTTCGGCGCCCGGCAAACGCACCGCCAACATCGACCCCGACGGCAGCGAGTGCATCAATTTTGCCCGTGCGGCGAGGAGTGAGAGCGCATCTTCGAGGGTTAACGTGCCGGCGAGGACCGCGCAGACATATTCGCCAATGCTGTGACCGATGAGCACGGCGGGTTTGATGCCCCACGAGAGCCAGAGTTTCGCGAGCGCGTATTCGACGACAAAAATGGCCGGCTGCGTCACCCAGGTTTCATTAATTTGCCGCGCTGCTTCCGTCTGCTTGCTTGCGGTCGGATGGAGCACTTCCCGGAGGTCCAGACCGAGGTGTTTTTGGAGGATGTCGGCGCACCGATCCACTTCCGTCCGATACACCGCTTCGCTGGCATAAAGTTCCCTGCCCATGCCGGCGTATTGCGCGCCTTGGCCTGGAAAAACAAAAACAACTTCCGTCTCATTGCTGACGAGTTGGCCGGTAAAGACGGTCTTGGGATCTGCAGTGCGCAGCCGGGCGATGGCGTCGGTCGTATTACTGGCGACCACAATCCGGCGATGCGCGAAAGTCTCGCGACCGCGTTGCAAGGTGAACGCTGCGTCCGCCAGACGGGCCGGCGAAGATTCCTCGGCGGGATTCGCGAGCGAATCGGCGAGATTGCGCGCCATCGCATCGAGCGCTGCGGGAGTTTTGGCGGAGAGTAAAAGGAGTTGTTGCGACCGCGACTCGCCCGTCGGTTCCAACTCCGCCGCTTCCTCGACCACCGCGTGCGCATTCGTGCCGCCGACGCCGAAGGAACTGACGCCGGCGCGACGGGGCAGCGGTACATTTTCCCAAGCGCGCGCCGTCGCCACCACTTGAAACGGACTGCTCGCGAAATCGATATTGGGGTTGGGCGTTTTAAAATGCAGCGTCGCGGGCAGGAAGCGGTGTTTCAACGCGAGCGCGGTTTTGATCAGCCCGGTCACTCCTGCAGCCGCCTCGAGGTGGCCGACGTTGGTCTTAAGTGAACCCAGTCCGCAAAATTCTTTTTGATCGGTGGTGGTGCGGAAAGCCTGGCTCAACGCCGCCACTTCAATCGGATCGCCCAGCGGCGTGCCGGTGCCATGTGCCTCGACATAACTGATTGTATCCGCCGAGACCCCGGCCAGCGCGTGGGCCAACGCAATCACTTCCGCCTGACCTTCCTGACTGGGCGCGCTGTAACTCATTTTTCCGCCGCCGTCATTATTCAACGCGGTCGAGCGAATGACGGCATAAAGGTGATTGCCGTCGCGAATCGCGTCTTCGAGGCGCTTCAACATTACCACGCCACACCCCGCACCGAAGACCGTGCCGTTGGCGCCGGCATCAAACGCGCGACAATGTCCGTCGGCCGACGGGATCGCGCCTTCCTGATAAAAATGTCCGCGCTCCTGTGGAAAGGAAAGTGACACGCCGCCCGCCAATGCGGTGTCGCATTGAAACGCCTGCAGGCTTGCGCAGGCTTGGGCGACCGCAACCAACGAACTCGAACACGCGGTCTGAATCGTCATCGCGGGACCACGCAGGTTCAGTTTAAAGGCTACGCGGGTGGCCAGATAATCTTTGTCTGCGCCCAGTAAAATACTGTAGCCGTCGGCTTGAAAAACCTTGGTGAAATCCACGATGGCCTGGCGATTGGCGAGCACTTGACGCAGCAGATAAGTGTTAAGGCTGCACGACGCGAAAACGCCGACACTGCCGCTTTGCTGGGGATGCTGACCCGAATCTTCCAGTGCCTGCCAGCAACTTTCCAAAAACAGGCGTTGCTGGGGGTCGGTCAATTCCGCTTCGCGTGGCGTGATGCCAAAAAACGCCGGGTCAAATCCCACGGGATCATCGAGCACGGCGCGCCGGCGCACGTAGGAAGGATCGTTGAATTCCGCTGCCGTTACTCCGGACGCGAGCAATTCTTCGTCCGTGAACGCGGCGATGCTTTCGCGACCGGCGCAAAGATTTTCCCAAAACTGAGCGGCATCGCGTGCGCCCGGAAATTTTCCGGCCAGGCCGACAATTGCGATGCCCTCGGTGAGGTTCGGTGATTCCATGGCTTAAGGTTTCTTCGGACGCATCGCCGCTTGCCGTTTGGCCAAGGCTTCACGTTGCAGGGCGGCGCGGTCCGTGATGCCACTCGGCGCCGCAGTCACGGCGGCGGTTTTTTCGATGAGCTGGGCCGCCAGTTGCCTGATGGTAGGAAATTGAAAAAGCAAAGTGATCGGCAGATCGCGGCCCAAGTCGCTGCGCAATCGTCGTTGTACCTGCGCCATGAGGAGAGAGGTCCCGCCCGCATCGAAGAAAACATCCGTCGCGCCAAAATTGGTGTGGCCGATGGCCTGGGTCCACGCCGCCGCGATCATTTTTTCCAAATCGTTGCTGTAGGGAGTGCGTGGCGTCGAATCCGGGGCCGCGACTAAATCGGGTGCAGGGAGTGCGCGGCGATCCAGTTTTCCGCTGGGAGTTAGCGGCAGTTGTGCGATCGGGACGTAACGCGCGGGCACCATGGGTTCCGGCAATGAAGTCAGAAGAAATAATCGCAGTTCTTCGGCGGACGGCCCGGGTGATTGCCGCAGGACCAAGTAGGCGACCAGCATCTTGTCATTGCCATGCGGGAGAATGGCGACGGCACAATCCTTGATCGCCGCGTGTTTGCGCAGCGCGCTTTCAACTTCGCCAAGCTCGACGCGATGGCCGCGAATTTTAACCTGATTGTCCGCGCGTCCGAGGAAATCGACCGCGCCATCGGGACGGACTTGGGCCAGATCGCCGGTCCGATACATGCGCTGACCATTGATCAGTGGATCGGACAAGAACCGATCATTCGTGAGATCGTCGCGGTTCCAATAACCCTGCGCCACAGCCGCACCGGAAATAAAAAGTTCTCCTACCGCTCCGACTGCAACCGGCTTTCGCGCTGCATCCAGGAGATGAAGCGTCGTGTGATCGATCGGGAAACCAATCGGCGGAAGCGTGGGCCAAGTCGCGGGATCGTCGGGCAGCGTGAACGCGGTGACCACGTGCGTTTCGGTCGGGCCGTAGTGATTGTGGAGATGGACGCCTGGCAGTTGCTTGAAAAAAGCGCGGAGTGCATCGGACACCTGCAATTGCTCTCCGGCGGTGATGATATCTTTTAGGGTGGAGGGCAGCCGAACGGTGCTGACCGCGGCCTCGGCCAAGCCCTGCAACGCGACGAAGGGCAGGTAGAGTCGGTGAATTTTTCGGGCGATTAAGCAATCCAGCAAACCTTCCGGATCACGTCGCAGGTCATCGTTGATCAGCACCAGCGTGCCGCCTTCGGCGAGGGTTGTAGCGATTTCCTGAAATGATACGTCAAAGCTGAGCGGCGCGAATTGCAGGACCCGATCACCGGGGGTGAGCGGCAGGGTGCGTTGTTGCCACGCCATCAAGTTGATCAGTGGCCCGTGCGGCATGATCACGCCTTTCGGCTGGCCAGTCGAACCGGAGGTGTAGAGCAGGTAGGCAAGCGAATCAGAACCGGAGCCGCCAGCGTTGGTGGGTGCTGCCTGGACAGAAGCCGCGCGCGGCTGATCGAGGCAAATCACCGGCACACCTGTCACCGGCAACAAGGACCGCAGCGCCTCATGAGTGACGACCACCGTGGGGCTGGAATCTTGGAGAATGTACGCCAGACGTTCCGCCGGGTAGGACGGATCCAAGGCCACGTAGCCCGCGCGCGCTTTGAGGATGCCGAGGACTGCGGCGACCATCTCAATTGAGCGAGTCGCACAAATGGCTACGCGAGAATTCGCTCCCACTCCCAACGCGCGCAGTTCGGCGGCCAGACGGTCGGCCTGAGCGTTCAGGTCGGCGTAGGAAATTCCCTTTCCATCGGCTTCCACGGCGATCGTGCTCGGCGTACGAATTGCCTGGCCCGCAAATAATTCATGGATCCGGTTTCCCGCAGCGGGAGCGCCAGCTGGAACAGACGAAAGCGCTGCAGAATTCTCGTGGTGATTCAACATGAATAAAATCCGTGAGACGGTGACGAACTTGCTCGATTCATGCCAATCGATCCGGGGTTGTTTGAAGAATTGGAATTCATCGAATCAGCGGCGAAGTGGTGGGCCGAAATCAACGATGTAACTTACAGGGTGGCAAGCTGATTGCCGATCCTTCTCACCGCGCAAAACCGAGCACTGGATTGGGTGGTCCCGTTCAGTGCTCGGTGGCTTCTGCATAATGTGCGACCGCCCTAAAGTGGGCGTCATGAAAGGCAGAGGATGGGTTGGTGTGGGCGGAGACCAATCGCCCGATGCTAAAGTCCTATTCTGGAGGTAGGGCGCGGACTCCGCTCCGCGCCGCGAAGGAGGTAGGTCATTCTCGGCGGTCAGCGGAGTGATCGACCTACCACTATTTCCGCACCGAAATGTAGTGCCTTTAGGCGATTTGAATAACGCATCGCTCAAACTGCCGTAGATTCGAACGCCAATTTATTTACCACCAAGGCACAAAGACACGGAGAATACCTCTCCTGAGAAAGCGCGACGTCCCGTGGTCCGGCCTTTGCGTCTCTGTGCCTCCCTGGTGAAATTCCGCAGTTTTTTCCGCGCGCAGGATCCTACTGCCGTTTCCGAAATCACTTCTTCAATCGGGCGGAGCGCAGAAAGAGATCGCGCTCAGGCGGGGTGAATCCCAGATAAAAAATATAGGCGGCAAAGGTCGGGCCTACGATGGCGAGAAACGCGATGAGTCGAAACCACGACGGGTTAAGCCAGGCGTGGGCGAGAAATCCGGTCGCGAGGAGAAACGGAATCACGCGGGCCAGATTCGGCAGCGTGTGTTTGAAATGCATGTCACGAAAACTGATTCCGACGACCTTGCCGGCGACGGCCGCTTGGACAAAGGTTTTCATCACCATGGTGGTCGCGGACACTCCGATCACGACGCCGGGCAGTCCCCAGCGCTGGATGAGCAGCACCGTCGAGCCTAGCGTCACCGCGGCGTGGATTGAATTGATGATCGCGTAGGAACGGTTCTCGTTGGAGCCAAACAGGAGATTGACCGAGGGCATTTGAATAATGCCGCAGAGGGAACCGGCCGCGCGGAGATACAAGAGTTGCACAATCACGTCGTGGCCCGGCCCCAGCCAGACCTGGATAAAATTGGGCGCCACGATCAGCAAAATACCGAGAATGAAACTTCCCACGTAACACGATATTTTATACGCCAGCAGGTAGGTGCGCAGAATCGCGCCGCGATCACCTTGTCCTTCCTGGCGACTGAACACCGGGGTCAGCATGGAGAGGCAGGCGCTGCAGGCATCGACGACGATTCCTTGGAGCCGATCTTGAATGGAATAGGGCGTGACGTCCGCCAGTCGGAGAAAGGCGGAGATCGTGATCGGGTGAACTTTGGTCCGGATAAAATCAGCGATTTGGGAAACGAGGGTGTATCCGGCGTAACCAAACAGGGCGCGCAGCGTGCCGGCGGGCGGCGTCTTGACTGCAGGCAGTGGTTGGCAAAGGCGTTTGGCGGCGATGATGGTGGCGAGCGCGAACGCTACGGAGATGGAAGCATTGATCGTAGCCAGCGCCACGACTTGACCGCCGGCGGCGAGCGCGAAGAAAACCAGTCCCGCGCGCAAGACGGTCGATCCAAAACCCATCGCAGCGATAACATCGTGTCTGAGATCCGCCACGAGCAGTCCAGAATAGACGGCCGAGGGAAATGACAGGCCGATGCCCAACCCGGCAATGAGCGTTGTCTCGAAGAATAGCAGGCGATCTTCGGGCGATTCAATAAAAGTGCTACCAATGATCGCGATCGCGACGCTGAGCACGCACACGGCGACGGCGGACCAAAAGAATACGCGCTTGCTGGCGGCAACGTAGTTCGCGGCACTGACAAGATCGTTGCGACCGCGCTCTTTGGCGACAAACCAAGTAACGGCGGAGGATACGCCTAGATCGAGCAACCCGTAATAGCCAGTTGCCGCGCCGACGACAGCCCAGAGACCGTAGAGATGGTCTCCGAGGTGTTTGAGCACGTAGGGCAACATGGCCATCTGCAGCCCGAGGCTGGTGGCCAATGAAATCAGGCGGAAACTTCCGCCGCGCAACAGAGCCCGGCCAGTGGAGCTCACGGTGAGATGACCTCATTTAATTTTAGCAATCGATAGATCGCGTTGCGAATGTGGGTGGTGCTGCGTCCGGGTTCGCCGTTGATCTCGCGCTGAATTTCCTCGAATCCCGGAGGCGGCCACGAGCCCAGCGCCCCATCGAGCGCGGGGCGCAGCTCAGCGGCGTTCTCCATCGTGGGCACGATGTGACCGAGCCGTTCGATAAAGGTGCCCTCCCCGATATTGCAGGTGTCTTCGTTGACGGCGGTCGAACCGGAACGGACCAGCACCAATCGCTTGCCGGCGGCCGCGGCGTATAAAGAAACAGAACTGATGTCGTCTGAAACCACCACGTCCGCGACCGCGAGCACATCACTCAGTGAGTGGTCGGGATTGGAAATGCGGAAGCCTATAGCCCCGAGGTGTTCGAGAATCGAACGCCAATCTCGGCCGCCGGAACGGTCTGAGTTAAACAGATGCGGATGCGGGCGCAGCAGGATTTCAAAATCAACCAGCAGGGGCTGGGCTTGTTGAAACAACGCGTCACCGATTCGCAGAAAGAGGCCATTCGCGCTCCAGGAACTGGCGATTAGAATCGTCGGACGCACGGACGAGAGTCCCATGGTGGCGCGCAAGGTTCCGCGTTGTGCGATGTTCGCCGCGATTTTGTCGAGTCGGGGATTGCCCACCACCGTGATGACGTCGCTCAAACTGGGATCAGCGCGGACGGCGGTTAGGCGGCTCACATGACTTGATTCAAAAATGCAGCTGTAACGCAGTCGGCCGGTTTCATCGCGCATGCGGCGCGGGTCATAGTAGTAGTTCGCGCCATTTTTTTTCTTATCACTGATGCCATGCGGAATGCGTAGAACCGGGTGAAGTCTCACGTCGGCCAGGATGTGCATCGGACCGGGATGATCGGCCATCACGACGAGATCCCACGGCCGGATATTCACGGCGCGTTGTGAGAGGGCAGTCATGGGCAGGAGCTGTTCTGCCCGCAGCCGATTCTCGGGAGATTCGCTGGGGGTGCGGATCATCTGAAAAAATTTCAGCCGCCGATCGTGTTGCAATAGTTCCCAGAGTTCCGCCAGGTATTCAGCCGTGAGGGCGTTGTGCGCGACGAGCAGAATATGCTTGGTGTCGCCAAAGCGGTGGTACGCGATCCGACCGAGCAATCGGCTGACGGTGTGGTAGAGTTTTCTCAGAAAAACGTTCATCTCTGGGCGAGTGGCCGTAGGGTTGGGCGGCTGCTATTCGGGATAAAAATCGGGTCGGGCCAGCAGCGTTTCCGCGAGGGCGAGATCGAGTGGGGTGGTGATTTTGAAATTACGCACGGTGCCGGGCACGAGGCGGACCGTCTTGCCGTAGTGCAGCATCAATTCGGCGTCACTGGCCACGGTTACTCCGTCCCGTTGCGCCCGGTCGTGGCATTCCCGGAGCACTGCGGTCCGGAAGCACTGGGGTGAGACGACGATTCGCAGATTTTCCCGGTTGAGCGGAGCTTCGGCAAAGTCGCCGCCCCGGACGAGATTTTCCTGCACGGGATTCGCGGTCGTGACGCAGTCGGCGTCGATCGCCGCCACTTGTTCCACGAGCCGGCGACTCACCAAGGCGACGACGGCATTGTGGGTGATGACGCGCGCTGTTTGCACGGCGGCCAGACCGCAGCGCATGGATTCCTGCCTGGTTCCGCCGCCGGGGATCAACCGAAATCCGGTAAGGCCGTGCTCTTCCAGCATGCTCGCCAAACGGTGTTCAGTGTCGGGCGAGTGGACGATGATTTTCTGGCCGATCCACGGGATGGCGGCGAATATCCGGAGTGGATGCACCATGACCGGCAAACCCCCAAGTAAGAGGAATTGCTTGGGGGTGTCTTTGTTGAGGCGCGCTCCGATTCCGGCGGCGGGAATGACTACGTCAATGAGTTCCAAGGAAGCGAAGGTTGGGGACCTGAATTAGTTTATGAGACAGGAAAGCAGTTCGTCTTGGCGTTGAAGCTGATTTCAGATGCATCTGCAGTTCAGCGCAAAGGATCTTTGAGGCAATCGCATTGTTGGCCGGGGGACGGTTCAGTTGAGGGTTTGGGGTTGAGTGCTGGGAGGATGAATTGCGCTCTCCGGAGTGGTCACCACGAAACACACCAAACACACGAAAGGAATGAATGGTGGGCAGGGTTTTGTGCTCCCTGCGTTCCTTTGCGGCTAAAGCTCGGCGGATTAAAAATCGAAAATCCGGCGATTTCGATTTAACTCCGATGCCCCGGGGTTTCGTCAGTGAGGGATCGATCTGATCAAATTGTGCGTCGGGCCCGTTCCTTGAGCATGCTCCTGATGGTCGTGGGACTTCTTCTTCCGTCCAAGACCGCTAGGATGAGGGTGCGTTCTGATTCTTGGAGGAAATAGACGATGTAATAGGATTGTTTGAGGATGGCACGTTGGATTCGACCAAGGCGGCACCGGGGGAATCGATCCGGACTCCAAGAGATCCAGCTTATGGTCTCGTCGTATTTTTCCAGGATGTGCGCTTTCCCGTCGGTTCGCCATGTTTGATAGTGGGCCACAGCCGCCATCAGGTCGGCGATCACCTCCTGCAGTGCGTCAACCGGCTTGCTTTTCATGAAGCTCGCACGCGTCGCATCAGTTCTGCATGAGAAACCGTTTTGCTTTTGCCGGATCGATAATCTGCCAGCCGCTGCTTCAGAATACCCTTGTGATCTGTTGGGACACTTAGGCTGGACTCGTCAGCGATCGAGAGCCACAGGCGTTCTGCGATTTCCAGCCGTTTGCGTTTTGGTAATTGAAGGAGGGCTGGAAGCATGGCGGGAGGCATGAGGGAAATGTTACTCAAGTGGGTTGGGAGGCAAGTCAGAGTTTGGTGACTCTTTCCGGCTCTGCGACGACGCGGATAAGGCAGGTTGCGCGCAGCCAATTGGATGGGCCAGCGTTACCGAGCGCATGCGACATCTGCCACTTGCTTGCGCTCTGCAGAGGTAAATAAATCCGCCGCCTTGTCTCCAGCGGAGTGGTCACTACGAAACCAAATGAATCCGAGCCCGACCTTCGCTCCCGTCGAATCCTTCGCGAGACAACCGCTCCTTCAATTCCCCGCCCATTTCCGGTTGTGTGCTCTATGCGCTCTTTTGCGGCTAAGTTTCAGCGGCTTTGTTTAGCGATGCTCGCTCGCAGAGGGAAACGTCCGCCACCGTCCTGCGGACTTCGTCACGGCAGCCTTCGCTGGCTCGCCGAGCCGTGGCTCGTAGGCTGGTGGAGGCGAAAGGAATCAAACCTCTATCACACTCCTTTGCAGGAATGCGGTTTTATCATTAAACTACGCCCCCAAAACCTAAGGCCGAGAAAATCATTAAGCGCCGATAATACGTCAAGGGATTAAGGCGTTTTTTCACGGAAACTATGGTCGACTTTCCCGGCTGTCGCCCGGACCGCGGTCTGGAACCCACAGGCAGATCTGAACCGTTTGTCTCGCGAAGGATTCGAAGTGAGCGAAGGTTCGGATTAAAGTAAGCTG
>JANYFP010000569.1 GCA_025362555.1 Verrucomicrobiota bacterium | reverse complement strand
GAGCAGGCACGCATCGCGCCAATCACGCGCATCGCTTTCCTGCCGGCGAAGGAGCGCCTGCACGTGCGTGAAACGCTCAGCGTCAATTTTGCCCGCGAGCGAATCCCACTCGCGCTGGATCGTGCGCACTTCGTCGACGCCCTGCTGATAACGCAGCGCGAGTTCATCCCACAGTGGACGCCCGGATTTCATCGGGCGATCCCACGGCACGTGATTAAACCAAAGCAGCAAATTTTCCGGGCACGTCGCTGGATCACCCCAGAGCGCAGCGAGCGATGGCGCATAAGTTTCGGTGGCCTTTAATCCGCTCGCGCCGCGATTGGCCCCAAGTCCGAGTTCGTCCGCCTGATGATAATACGATGACGACCAATCGGCCCGCTCATGATGAACCCACGGACCGGGCCCGTAGTGATGCCCCTCGGCCATGATGTGATGTAAGCCCAACGGCATCGAATAGTTCACGACGGTCTCGCGCGAGCCCAACAGGATTTTTGAAATCGTTGCCACCGTCGCGGGCGTGCGACCGAAAGTCTGCTGAGTCCATTCACGGGAAACCGTTTCCGCGCTCAGCGTGTTGTCCCAAGCGAGTCGGCCAAAGGTGTACCAATTTGCCTGCGCGAGCGGATGGCCGGTCCAATTGCGGTCGGTGCCCGTGTTCGCAACGCCCGCGATCACCGAGAGATCACGCTGGTACACCTCACCGTCGATCACGCGCGCCACGGTCGAGCCCGGCCCCTGGGCAAAGGTATCGGCGTCGAGCACTTCCTTCCACAGCGTTCCGAGGTAAGCGAGATGAACGGAGAGTCCGAGGTATTCCTGCGTGATCTGTAATTCGAGGGCGAGGCGCGTGTGCGGCATCGCACCAAACAGCGGGTGAAACGGTTCACGCGGCATGAAATCGAGCGGACCATTTTTAATTTGCAAGACCACGTTGTCGTGAAACTGACCATCGAGGGCCGTGAACTGATTATAGGCCTGGTTCACCCGATCGGTGTTATTATCTGCGGCGTACACAAACGCGCGCCACAGCAAGATGCCGCCGTGCGGCTCCAGCGCGTCCGCCAACATGTTCGCGCCCTCGGCGTGAGTGCGGCCGTATTCGTGCGGACCGGGTTGGCCCTCGGAATTGGCTTTCACGACGAAGCCACCGAAGTCGGGGACGTAGCTATAAATTTCATCGGCTTTTTTGCGCCACCAGCGAGCCACCGCCGGATCGAGAGGATCAGCGGTCGGCAATCCGCCTATTTCCATCGGCGCGCTAAACCGGGCGGTGAGATAAACGCGAATACCGTACGGGCGAAATTCCTCGGCGAGTGCCGCGACTTTCGTCAGGTAAGCCGGCGTAAGCACGAGGGCGTTGGCATTCACGTTGGTCAGGACGGTGCCGTTGAGGCCGATCGAGGCCATGGCCCGCGCATAATCGCGGTAACGGGGATCGCGATACTCGGGCAAAGTGAACCATTGCCAGAGCGAGAATCCCGCGTAGCCGCGCTCGATGAAGCCGTTGAGGTTATCCCAATGATCCAACATGCGGCGCTGGATTTTTGGCGCGCTCGTGAGGTTAAGATTCTCGATGGGCTCGCCTATTTGAAGCAGGCGTAACAGCGCGAATGCACCGTAAAGCACGCCGATGTCGTGCTGCGCGGAAATAATCACGGTGCGACGGCCGTCACGCGTCGTGGTCTGAAGCGAATAACCTTCATCGCCGACCGCCGCGTCAGGCGCTCTGGCCACCGTGGTAATTACGGGTTTGAGGCCGAGCATGCCATCGAGGCCTTCGGAAAGTTCTTGGCGCGCCGCCGTCAGCGTCGCGGAATCGGCACCGGCCGGAGTGGACAACACAATTTGTCCAAGCGCCGGGAGATACGCCTCCAGTAATTTCTCATCGGCGATGCGCTCGTAGCGCAGCCAGAGGCGATAGCCGTCTTCAGCGCGCGAGACCAAAGGGCTGGTCAGCAAGAGCAGTCCGAGGATAAAGAGAGGAGCGGCTTTACGCCGCGATGGCGTTTCGGAACCGCTGCATAATGCCACTAGCCCTTTGCTTTTACACTGTGGGTAGGTGGCGCGCTCGTCGCGCCACGTTGCGAGGCAAGCTCGCAACCTACTTCGGAAAGGAGCATAAGCATCGGGCGATTGGCATAAAGCCGCTCCTCCCTTGGAAAAAAACGAACTGATCTTTAATAAATTCATGGCGCGCTTGGGGAATGGATTTTGAAATGGCCGCCGGCTTCGAGCAAGCCAAGCGTGTAGAGCAGACCGTTGTAGTAGCGCCAACGTCCGGAAGGAATGGGCGCAGCCCAGAGTTTTTGCACGAAGGGACGGGCGAGAATGGGATCAGCCGCGAGGCCCGCGACGGCGGCCATTGCAATCAAACCGATGGACTCATCCGTGGAAAGCGACTTTCCTTCGAGCGTAAATTGATCTGGGATCCTGGGCTTTTGCGAGTCAAGGAAGCGCAAGACGCGATTGCTTTGTTCCACCTGCCAGGGATCGACCGCGAACCACGCGTGATCGAGAGCGACATGGGAGAGGGTTCGCCAGGCATCGTAGCGAAAGTCGTTTTTGCCTGCGCCAAAATCTTTGGCCGCAAAAGGCGAGCCATCGAAGTGGGCGTATTCCGGCATCAAGCCAGTGATCGGATGGGCGGCCCGGGCAAGGAATGCGCGGCTGGTGACAGCCGCTTCCGCCCAGAACTTGCGACCTTCGGGCGACCGGTCCCAGCGCGCCCACAAGGTATAGAAAGCGGGCAAGTGATAAGACGGATCGGTGAACGCGCTGGCCCCTGTACTCGGGGCGAAAACAACCTGCTTTTGAGTCGGATCGAAAATGGCCGTGATGCCACCGCCGCGATCGTTCCGCCGCATCGCCTCCAACAACGCCTGCGCTTCTGCGCCGTAGTTTAATATACCTTTGGCGTCAGCGCTATCACTCCAGCGGTGCGCCGCGAAAAAGAGCGCCATCGCAAACCATTCCTCCCCGTCGCTGGCCGAGCCCGGATCAAGCTGAGTGCCGTCAAACTTGCACTGCCACGCGAAATAACCGCGGCGCGAACCATTGGGATGCCGCATGTATTTGTTCGCCCATTTCCAAAGTCGGTCGAACTCAGGCCGATGGTTCAGCTGGACCGCAATCATCATGCCGTAGGACATGCCTTCAGAACGCACATCACTGCTGCCGATGTCGGCGATATAGGCCAGGTCTTCGCCGACCGGAAAGTACACCCGCTGATTTTCGTCGTCGCCATAGAAGAGCTGGTGCCAGGCGGCATCTATTTTCATCCCGATCTCGGTGTCGGATTTGCCGAGCAACTCGGTGAAGAGATTCCGCGAGGCAGGCGCGGCGTTCAGTCCGCAGGCGATTGCCATGAACAAAATCAATATTTGGAGTAATGATTTATTCATCGAAGAAGAAGACCGCAATGAGTGGAACCAGTTGCTCAATTTGTCGTGGACGGTGCGTAGATGCGAAAATGACCGCTGACTTGCAGCAGGCCGAGCACGGTCAGCAGTCCATCGTAATAGCGGTGGCTGCGTAATTCGCCCGGTTTCTGGACACCGTCGGCGTTTCGACCGCGATCGTCAGGAGTAAGCGTGTCCCACAAGTGTTGAACGAATGGTTTCGCAATCACCGGATCGGCCGCGAGGCCCGCCGCAGCGGCCATGGCATGAAGTCCGGCAGACTTTCCGCCGGTTTCCGTGGCGGTGCCATCCAGTTTGAGGTGCGTAGGCCAATGCTCAAGTGACTGGGCGGCGAAAAATATCAGCACGCGATTCGATTGCTCGACTTCCCATGAATCAGCCGCCCACCAGGAGTAATCGAGGGCGGGATTCGACAATGTGCGCCACGCATCTTCGCGAAATTCGTCGGGGCCGGCGAGGCCCGCGCTGCCACCGTCGAACGCCGAGTAGTTGGCCATCAGTCCGGTTTTGGGATGCGCGGCCCGCTGGAAGAACTCACGGCTGGTCTTCGTGACCTCCGCCATAAAAGCGCGATCAGCCGGTGCTGCGGCCCATCGGGCCCAGAGTTCATAAAACGCCGGCAGGTGGTACGACGCATCGGTGAACCGGGAACGCGGGCCGGCCGGGACAAATTTTATCTGCTTCGCGACGGGATCGAACATGCTGGTTTGTTCGCCACGATCTGACTCCTCGTCCTTGTGAATCATGGTGCGCAGCAGCGCCTGAGCTTCGGCCTCGTAATTGAAAATGCCTTCGTGCGCACTGCCCCATCGGTGCGCCGCAAAGAAAAGAGCCATCACCAACCACTCCTCGCCATCGGGTGCCGGGCCGTTCCCGCGAACCACACTGCCATCATCCCGCGTCATGCTGCCGTTGTACGCCGTGTGCCAGGTGAAGTAACCGCGCATCGGCCCGCTCGCGTGATACATAAACGTCTTGGCGTATTTCCAGAGCGCGTTGAACTCTGTCTGATGGTTCAGTTGCACGGCGACCATCATGCCGTACGACATGCCTTCGGAGCGGACGTCGCGGTTTCCCACGTCGGGAATGTAGGCCATGTCTCCGCTGATCGGGTAAATGAGGCGCTGGTTCAAGCTATCGCCGTGGGCGATCTGCTGCCATGCGGCGTCGAGCTTGGCATCGATTTCCGCGTCCGCCTTACCCAGTAATTCCTGGAAGAGATTGCGATAGCGACCGGTGGCAAAGGCCCCGGCCGCCGGCTCAGCCGCCGTGGCTGGCACCGAAAGAGCCAGGGCAAGCAACAGCAGGAGGTGTCGGCACATGGCCATGAGGGGCGGCGGAAACCGCGGTGATCTGGCTTAGGCGCCGGCGGCTTTTCTACGGCGCTCGGCGAGCTCGGCGGACATCTGGAGCGTGGTCTCCTTGTTTAGCTTGCAGAAGCCAATGCAGACGACGATCGCGACAAAGAAGAGACCGACGATGATGCTGGACGACGTGCGGTAGCCCGCGATGGCGTTCGCCGCGTCCTGCAGCTTGGTGTCGTAATCCCAAAGGCCGACCATGAGCCAGAGGAATGCGGCGCCGCCGAGGGCGAGGCCAGACTTGAGGGCAAAACCAATGGTGGCGAAGACCATGCCGGTGAAACGGTGACCGGTCTGCCACTCGGAGTAGTCGGCGACGTCGGCATACATGGCCCACATGATGGCGCAGGTCGGCGCGTAGACAATGGAGCCGGTGACGGCGAGGAGGGCCATGCCCCCGGTGGCGGTCGGTGGCAGCAGATACATCGCAAATGCATTCAGGGCGCAGAGGGAGAAGCTAACGAGTGCGACGTTCTTCTTCCCCCACTTCTTGGAGAAGCCGGCCGACAGCATGATGCAGATAATCGTCGTGCCGGTGCCGAGCATGTTGACAATGCTGTTGAAGACGTCGGCCACGTTGGAATCAGCGATGGTATCGCGGGTGCCATGGACGATGTAGCCGATGAAATCAAGGAGACCGGTCCCCTTGGCCATATCCGGTGTGGTGAGTCCGAGCTTTGCCACAAAGTCGAACATCGCGGCCTTGTCGGCGTAGTGGTGGTAATAGTTGAAGTGAGCATTACCGCGGTAGACCAGCATGCCGAAGTGGAAAAGGGTGTAGACAATGAGTGCGGCCCAAGGGCCGTTCTTCAGCAAGTTGACAAAGTCCTGCTTGGGCGACGACTTCACCTCGGTGACCGGTTGGAGACGTTCCTTCGTGGTGAAGAAGGTAACCATAAATAAAATAAAGCAGACGACCGCCCAGATCGTCATGACCAGTTGCCAACCGTGCTGGCGATTCGAGCCCTCCGCGAACTTCGCCACGAGCGGCAGCGTAAGACCGCCGACGATAAACTGGGCAATGTTGACGGAGACGAAGCGGTAGGAATTCAGCTTGGCTCGCTCATCAAGGTCGCTCGTCATCACCCCGCCCAAGGCGGAATACGGCATATTGTTCATCGAATAGAGCGTCATCAGGAGCGTGTTGGTGATACCGGCGTATGCGATCATCATGCCCGCGCTCCAGCCCCAACTCTTATCGGGCGTGGTATACGCCAGCACCATGACAATCGCCCATGGCAGGGACGTCCAAAGCACCCAGGGACGAAATTTGCCCCAGCGGGTGTTGGTGCGGTCGGCCAGAATTCCCATGATGGGATCAAAGGCGGCGTCCCAAAGGCGGGGCCACAGCAGCATGGCGGCAGCAGCGCTGGCCGACAGACCGTAATCGTTCGCGTAGAATGCGCCTTGGAAAAGCACCATCGACATGAACACGAAGTTTGCGGCGGCATCTCCGGCGCTGTAGCCGGCTTTTTCAACAAAGGAAAGTTTTTGGACAGGTGCACTCATGGGGTATGGGAGGGGTGAAAGAAAAGGTTACTTCTCGCGCAGCCAGAGCCACGCGGTGACTCCGCGCGGATAATAGCGGCTGCCGCACGTGATGCCGGTGTCACTGCGAATCTGATCGCACATGGCATCGATGCCGCATCCGGGGGTGCGCTGCCAATCGGCATGCACGCGATCGCCGCCACGGGCGATGGGCGACATCGCATCGGGGAAAACCTGGCGGACGACATGCTGCGCGAGGGCGGTTTTGCTGAACCACGTATTGGTGCTCGTGCTGCTCATTTTCCAACCGCCGGTGGTGGCATCGAGGCAAACTCCGGGTTGCAAGGCCTGCATCATGTGCTGACGCAATTGGGCGAGGAGCGGACCAAAGCGTCCGGCCGGATCGGTGGCTTCAGTATAACCGAGGAAGAGCGGATAAACCAATCCCTCCACGGCGGGCAGGATGCGCGAGCGATTTCCCTTTTCGAAAACTGCGGGGAAAAAACCGGTGTCGGCTTCGAACTTCGTGGTCAACGTGCGAGCCAACTGATCGGCGGTGGCACGGGCATCGGCGCTGGGGGTTTTCAAACCGAGCGTGGCGAAGCCCTTTTCAAGCAGCACCCATGCGCCGAGCGTCTTGACCGAAAGATAAAGATTATTGCGCGCCTGACCGAGACTGACGTCGAGGCTGTCGTAGGTCGTGATCTCCGCCCCGTGACCGCAGCGGGCGGAATCGTGTTTGAGAATACCATCCCGCTGTTTCGCGTTCGGATGATCCCGACGGTGCATACTGTCGGCGCAGGCCAGCAGAATTTTTTTCCGCGAGCGGAGCCACGCGTGATCGCCCGTGTGCTCGGCGTACGTCACGGCGCACAGCACCCAATTGAGCAACTGCTCCATGGTCATGTGACTGAAGCAGCCCTCGATGCCATCACACTCATAACTCGAGTGGCCGGCCGGCGTGAAATAATCGTTCACCCCCATGTCGTGGCTAAACGAAAGCCCGAACTGATCACGGTAGGAATAGCGACTGACAAAAAGATCGAGCGTGTCGCGCACGGCCCACGGCTGCCACGCGAGTTCGAAAAAAAGATGATCCACCGTGAGATCGAACGTATTGATCATCCGGTATTCGCCTTCATTAACCGACCACAGCGGTTTCCCCGCGTGCCAGAGCAATTGCGAGCTGCCGAGATAACTGTGCGCGGCTTGCGCGACAAGAAATTGCTGGTCGGCATCGAGGGCACTCTTCGCCAACTCGCGATCGCGCTGAGCCGCGAGTTTCAAATAACGCGCATGCCGCTCGAGACCGTAGGTGAGCACGTCTTCCAGGTCGCGAAACACCCGAGTGTACGCATAGATGGAGGACAGTCCCGTGGTGACGGTACCTGCGGCATAAAAGCCCAGCGCGAGCGGAAAACGCCGGCGTTGACCGGCAGGCACGGTGAAGACGAGCGCGGTTTCACCCGCGATGACGTGCAAGCCCCGGTAGTCATGAAACTTCGGGTCCAGCACGGAAAAGCCCTGACGCAGGGCGACGCCGCGAGCGGGTTTGGTCGCGTAGCCGAATTTAGTGCCGCCGGTGAAACCGAGCAGCTTCGCGCTCGTGTCCGTCAGCGGACGGAGCGTGTTGAGAGCATCGCCCACGCCAAAAATAAGTTCAACCGGAGCGTGGCCTTCGCGATTGTCGTACTCGATCCAACCGGAAATCTGCGGGGCGAGATGAAAGCGCGCGATGGCTTTGGCCATCTTGGCCGGATCAGGAACTTCGC
>JANYFP010000558.1 GCA_025362555.1 Verrucomicrobiota bacterium | reverse complement strand
GCGGGACCAAACTATCGCGGCGTAAAGCCGCTCCTACAGCCAGAAAGAGCCGGAGTCGAACGGATGTTGTCTCGCGAAGGATTCGAAGGGAGCGAAGGTTCCGGACCCGAATTTATTTCGTGTGTTTGGTGTGTTTCGCGGGCACCTCTGATTTCGGAAGGTCAACGACTCTTGATTCACCGAAAGACAAGCGTGGCGCGACGAGCGCGCCACCTACTTTGGGGCTATGGCGGGACCAAACTATCGCGGCGTAAAGCCGCTCCTACAGCAGGAGAAAGCCTTGGTCTCGCGAAGGGTTCGAAGGTCGGACCCGGATCCATTTCGCGTTTTTTGCGTGTTTCGCGGGCACCTCGATTGCGGGCGTCTGCCGGAGCGCGTGCGTCGGCCTTCGCCACGCTACGTCCCGACAAGAGCACACTGGTCTACCCGGATTGCGCTAAGCGAAAAGGAAGGATCGGCGCGCCGCGATCTCGTCCGCAAAATATCCGCGAACGGCTTACGATCCTTGCACGGCGAGGGTGCCGGAGCGGCCGTCCACCTGACCTTGCACGAGGTCACACACGGGAATCGTTTCGCGGTGTCCAAGACACGCCCGAGCCACTTCGTCCAGGCGCACAAATTCCACGCTCGCACTGCGACACCGCTCCAGAAATTCCCGGAAAATCGCGCGCCGCGCCATGCCCTCGATCTCCGCGTGCAGCGTGAAAACATTCAGCGCCTCTGTCTTCAGCTGGGAAAACAAATGAGCGGCGATTTTCGCATCGGGAAATTCCGGCCGTCCCATCAATTCATCGAGCGTCGGCAGCGTCGTGGGAATTTCCAGCGTCGCGAAAATCTTGCCGCCGATGCGCGGGAAAAACGGCGTCCGCCCCCGGGAATCGCTGCCGTAAAGCAGCCCGGCTTCATCATAGATTGCGCGACTGGACGCACTGCTCTGCCAACCGGGCGCGCCCGCCGTAGGCGCTTCCCGCCCAAAGATGCGGCGAAATTCCGCGCGGGCTTTGGCGAACTCGGCCCGGACTTCCTCCAGCGTCATCCCGTGCAGGTGATCCTGCCAGCGGATATGATCGTGGCAGTGAATGCCCACTTCAAAACCTGCTGCACCCACCGCGCGGATCGCCGCCTCGTTGCGCCGGCCCACGTGCGGCGCGGGCAGCAACGTGCCATTGAGCAGCGTGCGCACGCCGTAGAGTTCGACGATGCTCGTGCGGCTGATCTTGGAAAAAAAGCCCGGCCGGAAAATCCGCTTGATCGCCTTGCCGGTGTTATCCGGCCCGAGACTGAAAAGAAAGCAGCCCGACGCGCCAAACTCGCGGCAGTCAGCCACGAGATTGCCCACGCCGAGCCGCGTGCCGCGGTCGGTGTCGACGTCGATTTTTAAGGCGAGCTGAATAGCCATGGAGACAACGCGGGGCGCTTAGGCGGAATGATTGAGTTGATGGTGGAGCTGGTTGACCTCAACACGCTGTTTTGTGAGCGGGAATCCTGAAGCGACTTGAGGTCAAGTCGCTCCACCCACGGATTTCAGATTACATTCGCGCAAAAAATCAACCGCCTGATCACGGTTTATTCCAACTGATAATCTTTGTGTGCGAGGTGGTAGTCGAGCGTCAGGCGGATCGCCGTTTTGAGATCAACCTTCGGCGTCCAGCCCAACTGTTTCTTGATGCTGACGATGGAGGGCACGCGCTTGTTGATATCCTGATAATATTTGCCGAAATATTTCCCGGAGGAAACGGTGACCACCTTGGCCTGCTCCGCGTGCTCCTTGTAATCAGGATAATGTTTGAAGGCGGCGATGATGTACTTGGCGAGTTGGGCGACGCTCACGTCGTTCTTCGGATTGCCGATATTGAAAATCTGGCGCGAGGCGCGGCCGTTTTTATTTTCAATGATGCGCAGCAGCGCGTCGACGCCGTCATCGATGAACGTGAATGAGCGGCTTTGCTTGCCTCCATCCACGAGCTGAATCGGCTTTTTGTAGATGACGTTCGAGATAAATTGGGTGAAGAGCCGCGAGCTGCCCTCCTTCGCTTCGAAGACATTGTCGAGCTTGGGCCCGATCCAGTTGAAGGGGCGAAACAGCGTGTAATCGATGTTGTCGCGCACGCCGTACGCGTAGATGACGCGATCGAGGAGTTGCTTCGAGCAGGCGTAAATCCAGCGCTGTTTGTCAATCGGACCGTAGACCATGTTGGTGGTCATTTCATCGAGTTCGCGATCCGGCGACATGCCGTAGACTTCGGAAGTGGACGGGAAGATAATGCGCTTCTTGTATTTCGCGCACAGGCGGACGACGGCCAGGTTGGATTCGAAATCGAGTTCGAAGACGCGCAACGGATCCTTCACGTATTGCGCGGGGTTGGCGATCGCGACGAGCGGGATGACGGCATCGCATTTCTTCACGTGATACTCGATCCACTCGTGCGAAATCGTGACGTCGCCCTCGACGAATTTGAAGCGCGGGTTGCCGAGGCAATTGCCGAGTTTATGGTCGCCGACATCCATGCCGTAGACCTCCCAATCTTTCTTTTTTAGAATCGCGTGGGTGAGAGAGCTGCCAATGAAACCATTGGCACCGAGGATAAGAACACGAAGGGGCATAGTGGGAGTAGGATTAAAGGGTTTGGCCGATTTGCAGAGCGGACACGGGGTGGCCGCGCCACTCGGTCCGGGTAAATTCGAGAGCGCCGTCACCGGTGGCGACGACGAGGGGGGAAACTGAAAGCACTTCACCCGGCCATCCGCTGCGACCGCGAGCGACGGGGGAATCCGGCTCGGCCCACCAGAGCATGAGGCGCGCGCCGTTCGCATCGGTGAACGCCCCGGGATACGGATCGGTGACGGCCCGGATGAGATTGAAAATTTCCCGCGATGTCCGGGTCCAGTTGATCCGGCCGTCCTCGGGGGTACGGCCGCCAAAATAAGTCACCTTCGATTCGTCCTGTGGAGTTTCGACCGCCGTGCCCGCCAGCAACGCGTCGATGGCGCCGGCCAGCACCCGGCGGGCGCACGGCAGAACTTTCCGGAAAGCCTGTTCCGCGGTATCGCTAGGCCCGATCTCCACGCCTTCCTGCGCGACCACGGCGCCCGCATCCGCTTTTTTCACCATGCGATGCAACGTCATGCCAAGATGAGTTTCCCCGTGAAGCACAGCCCAGTTGATCGGGGCGCGTCCGCGATATTTCGGCAGCAGGGAACCGTGCAAATTGAAAGCGCCGAGCGGCGGCAGCTCCAAAATTTTGGTGCTGATCATATTCCGGTAATACACGGAAAGAATCAGATCAGGCGCGAGGGCGGCGATGCGCTCGATCCACTCGGGCGTATTGACGGTGGCAGGAGTAAAAATCGGGATTTTTTTCGCACGCGCCGCATCGGCGGGTGTCTTAAACCAGATTTTTTCGTTCGGGTTATCCTCGTGCGTGATGAGCGCGACGACGTGATCGCCCCGCGCCAGCAGCAACTCGAGGCAATCGTGTCCGACCTCGCTATAACCGAAAAAAACGATGCGCGGGCCGCTCACGTTTTAGCCTCCAGGATGTGACTGACAAAATACCGCTGCCGCGCGCGGACGACTTGATAAGTGCGGCCGACGTATTCGCCGATGAGGCCGATGCCGACCATGCACACGCTGAGCAGGAAGAAGAGCACGCCGAACAACGTAAACAACCCGCCCTCTTCCGGTCCGAGAATCAACCGGCGCCAGGCCAGCACGATCACCAGCATAAAACTTCCAGCCGAGCAGGCCAGGGCAAACATCGTGAACAATTGCAGCGGCGCGAGGGAGAAGGCGGTGATCAAATCGAAATTCAACCGGACGAGCCCGTAGAGGGAATAATTGGAAATGCCCGCATGACGCTCCTCGTGTTTCACGCCGACCTCGCCGGGATTATTCGAAAAACTGTAGGCGAGCGCGGGGATGAAAGTATTGATCGCGCCACTGCGCACGATGGCGTCGACCACGGTGCGGCGGTAGGCGCGCAGCATGCAGCCCTGGTCGGTCATCTCGATGCTCGTGGTTTTTTTCCGGACAAAATTCACGAGCTTGGAAACGTACGTCCGAAAAAAAGAATCCTGCCGCTTGAGCCGGAAACCGCCGACGTAATCGTAGCCGGCCTCAATCTTTTTCAACAGCGATGGAATTTCCTCGGGCGGGTTCTGCAAATCCGCATCGAGGGTCACAATCACTTCGCCGCGCACGCGTTCGAAGGCGGCCATGATCGCCATGTGCTGGCCGTAGTTGGCATTGAATTCAATGACGCGGGTTTCCTTCGGGCGCGCCGCATATTGGGCGGCCAGGAGCGCGCTGGAGCGATCGCTGCTGCCGTCGTTCGTGAAGATGATCTCGTAGCTCAGCGCGAGCTGGTCGAG
>JANYFP010000557.1 GCA_025362555.1 Verrucomicrobiota bacterium | reverse complement strand
GCTCCGATTTCGCGCGCTCCATTTGCAATTGGTCGAGATAGGCCTGTTCCTGGTCGCGCAACCGTTTCTTTTCGAGGGAGGCGGTGATTCTGGCGCGCAGGATGACGGGATTAAAGGGTTTCGGGACGTAGTCTTCCGCGCCCGCTTCGATGCAGCGCACGTTGCTATCCACGTCGTCGAGCGCTGTGAGCATGATGACGGGAATATGGCGCAAGCGAGGATCGGCCTTCATGAATTCCAACGTTTGAAATCCGTCGAGGTCCGGCATGAGGATATCCAGCAGCACGAGGTCGAAGTTGCTTTCCTTGAGTTTATTCAAGGCCTCGCGGCCGGTGGCGGCTTCACTGACGTCGTAGCCGATTTTTTGAAGACGGCGGATCAGCATTTCGCGGTTCATATCGTCGTCATCGACGGCGAGTAGCCGGGCGTTGGGCAACTGGGTGACGGTGACGCCGAAATCCGCAGCGGAGGCGATGGGGATGGAAGGTGGGGCGACGGCACCGAGGGTGGCGGCACCGGCGATGCCGAGGTCTCCGGTGGCGTCGCCGATCTCAATTTGATCCGGGTAGTCGGCGCTCTCAAAAAGATTGAGCAGGTTTTTCGCGGCCCGCAGAATTTTCTCCAGGTCTTTGACGAGTTCGATGTGATTGCTGTCGCGGGCCTCATCGAGGCAGAGCTCGGCATAACCGATGACGGCATTGAGCGGGGTGCGCATTTCCCGGCGCATGCCGGAGAAATCTATTTTGCCCGTTTCGATTTTCCACGGCGCCAGTGCGTCGTTGATGAGGGCGAGCAATTGGCCGCCGGACGTGTGGATGCGTTTCAGGTCGGCGAGGACGGTGGTGACGTTGTTTTCCTCGGCCGACTCCATGAGCATTTCGCTGTAGCCGATGATTTGATTCAGCGGGGTGCGCAGGGAATGGCGCAGCTTGGAGAGTGTCTCCAGATCGCGGGATTTCAGCGCCTTGAGGAAAGGCGTGAGAGAACTGGGCGGTCCGCTGCCCGTCCAAGGAAACTTGGTGCCGGAATCACTCATGCCTTTGGCGGAGATTTCTTCAGGAGCTCTTCAATTTTTGCGAGCAAGCGCGCTAATTCGACGGGCTTGGTGTCGAAGTCATCGCAACCGGCCGCGAGTGCTTGGACGCGATCACTGTCCATCGCGTGAGCGGTCAGGGCGATGATTGGAATGGCTTTGGTGGCGGGATCGGCTTTGAGCAGTTTCGTGGCCTCCCAACCGTCGATGACGGGCAGACTCATATCCATGAGGATGAGGTCGGGTGCGCCGGTCTTGGCCAGTTCGATGCCGATCGCGCCATCGGCGGCGATGGCGAGCGTGTAGCCGCGTTTTTCCAAACGTCGCGAGAGCATGTCGCGATTCATTTCGTTATCTTCGACTAACAATATCTTGGGCATAGGTGAAGGGATTGAAATTGAAAAGAGGGATTAGCGCTCGGCGAGGAGCGAGGACTCGACGGCAGGGCGGATGAGATCGGCGAGTTCTTCGCGGCTGAACTGGCCTTTTTGCAGAATGGCGAGCACCCGGGGAGCGAGATTGGCCCGCATTTCCTGCGTCAGGTCCATTGAGCTGATGATGATAACGGGGATCTTCGTCCACTCCGGATTTTTGTGCATGAGTTCGAGCAGTTCGAATCCGTTCATGCCGGCCATTTTCAAATCAAGGAGGATGATGGCCGGGTGGTTTTTCTTGAGTACGCGCAGTGCGGCTTTGCCGTTTGCCGCTGTGCGGAGAATCCAGTTTTCCCGTTCCAGCATCCGGGTGATCAGTGTGCGGGAATTCGGATCATCTTCGACGAGCAAGACCTGATTGCGCGCGAACGGCGTGAGCAGCATGGCAATCTCGGCGGTGAGTCCGACGGCGTCCACCGGTTTGTTGATCACGGCGGTGGCTCCGAGCGAAAGGGCCATGTCGGTGTCAGTCGTGGCGCTCAAAATAATTACCGGAATATCCGTGAGCGCGGCGTTGTCCTGTAATTTTGTCAGCACCGTCCAGCCATCGAAGCCAGTGAGGGCCACATCGAGGATGATTAATTCCGGGTTTTGCTGCGCGGCGAGATCGAGGCCTTCCTGGCCAGAAGGGGCTTGAATCGGATCGTAACCGCTGGTCTCAAGCAAATCGACGAGTGCCTTTCGCGTCTCTTCGTCTTCTTCGATGAGCAATAGCTTGGCCTTGGACTGAACCGGAAAGGGAGAACGGGTGAGTTTGTCGCTGCTTTGAATTACTTTGGGCTGGCCAGTCTGCACATTGGCGGGAAGCTGGATCACGAAGGAGGAG
>JANYFP010000549.1 GCA_025362555.1 Verrucomicrobiota bacterium | reverse complement strand
CCGGGACCCTGATCGCGTATGATTATCATACTGAGGTGAAGCTCGGGAAGGTCGCGTTTGCCAACCGATCAGACGCCCAAGCGGCCCTGGATCTCGGTTGGACCCAGAGTGCGAATTCACTCTGGTATGCTGGGGCGCGGCTCGGTCGCCAAGATCAAGCGACCGTTCCGCTCCCGAACTGCGAATTCGATTACACCAACAATTATTACCGATTCGTGGGCGGCTGGGAAGGCAAGCCCTGCGCAAACACCACAGTGACTTTTTCCGCTGGGCCCGATTTCCACCGCTACATCGGTGCGATTGATCGACGAGTATTTTGGGGCGGTCGTGATCGCACGTCTCTTTGGTTCGAAGGCGGCTTCGTCGCAAAATTAAATCCCTCGCTGACGCTCTCCGGGAAAGCCGCCCAGTTCGACTGGCTCTCGAGCACGGGGAAATCGGCTTACGTCGACGCGATCGCCGAAACCACCGCGGCATGGACAATCAATTCCATTTGGACCGTGCGGCTTACGGCGAAAATTCATCGCAGCGATTACTTCCCCGTCGTACGTGATGATTGGGAATCATTTTACGGCGCGGGCGCGACCCTGAAGCTCTCCAAGAATACGGCTCTTACGCTGGATGCTTTAAATCAGAACGCATGGAGTGCAATCACTCCGGTGATCGGACGGGAATTTCAAAGGCTCTACGTTAGCTTCGGCGCGACGTTGAAACTTTGATGTGTTTCAGTATTTCGAAAGTGAAAGCGGCCGGTAGAAAGGGTCTCGTTCTATTGAATTATGGAGTCGTCTAGTTGCTCGAAACTGTGGGCGGGGTGCCCACACCACTGCATACTGAACAACCCACGACCGCTCAGACTGGCCGCGCTTTGCGGATCGAGGCCAGAGCGACGAGCGCGGCCTCGCGTGCTTCACCGTGATTCACCAACGGCAACGGATATTCCCGACCCAAAGTGATGCCGGCCGAAGCCAACACATGCATCGGAGCTTCCCACGGTTGATGGATAAATTCTGCGGGCATTTTACCGAGCTCAGGCACCCAACGCCGGACATACGCTCCCGCCTCATCAAATTTAATTCCCTGCAAAATGGGATTAAAAATCCGGAAATAAGGGGCGGCATCCGCACCGCACCCGGCACTCCATTGCCAGCCGAGCGTGTTGCTCGCGAGGTCCGCATCCACGAGCGTATCCCAAAACCACGCGGCGCCTTCCTGCCACGATAACCGCAGGTGTTTCACGAGAAACGACGCGACGATCATGCGGACGCGATTGTGCATCCAGCCGGTCTGCCAGAGTTGTCGCAGACCGGCGTCCACGATGGGATAACCGGTGCGGCCCTGCTGCCACGCGCGCACTTGCACTTTCTTTTTTTGCCACGGAAACGACGCGAAATCCGCACGCAAGGGCTGCTCCGGCGTGTGGGGAAAATGATACAGCAGGTGATGCGCAAATTCTCGCCAGCCCACTTCACTCAGGAAAACCTGCCCGCCGCGATTCGCGGGAAATACGCCCGTGTCTTTCGAAAGCGCCCGCACCGCCGCCCAAATCTGACGCGGGCCAATCTCTCCGAAATGCAAATGCGGCGAAAGCGACGACGTGGCATCTATGCTCGGGAAATCACGCTGCTCGGAATAGTGACCGACCGCCTGCGCGGTGAACTGCTTCAACCGCTTCAACGCCGCCGCTTCTCCGGGTTGCCACGCCACCACCATGCCGCGATCCCAGTTGATTTTTGGGAGCAGATTGAAGGCCGCCAGTTCCAGTGCATGCGGCCAACGCGTCGGCGCGGCAAAATCCGCCGCCGATAATTTCGCCGGTTCCTCGATGGGCAGCGTCTGACAGTGTTTCCAAAACGGCGTGAACACCTGAAACGGCAGCCCTGCTTTATTTTGCACCGCATGCGGCTCAAAGAGCAGCGCGGAATTAAAACTTTTCACTTCCACGCCGCTCGCACTGAGTTCCGCTTTGATCGTCTTGTCCCGCGCGATGATCGCCGGTTCGTAACGCCGGTTCCAGTAAACCGCCGTCGCGCCAGTCTGCTTGAGCAACGTTCGCAACCCATCACCACTCGGTCCGCGAGCCAGCATCAGACGTGACCCGCGCGCGCGTAACGCTTCATCAAGCCTCAACAAAGAGTAGTGCAACCACCAGCGCGATGCGCCTCCCGCCGGCCAGCGGCCCTCGCCGGCATCATCCAAAATATAAACGGGAATGATCGCCCCGCCGCGCTTGATCGCGGACGCCAGCGCAGGATTATCCTGCAGGCGCAAATCCTGTCTCAACCAAACAATCGTCGCGGACATCGGGCACCGTGACTCAAAGCGCTTCGGTGTAAAGTTGCTCGTAGGCCGCCACCGCTTTCGTCCACGAGAAATCCCGTTGCATCGCCCGACGCTGCACCGCCGCGTATTTCGCAGGCTCGGCATAAAGCCCCAGCGCACGCTGCAGTCCCGCTTCAAATTTTTCCTGCTCGGGTGCGAACACGATCCCCGTGCCCGCAGCTGAATTCGCGTCGATATCGGTCACGGTATCGACGAGTCCGCCAACATTGCTCACCAGCGGCACCGTGCCGTAAGCCTGGCTGTACATTTGATTCAGGCCACATGGTTCGAAGAGCGACGGCATCAGGAAAAAGTCCGCGCCCGCTTCCACGAGATGGCTCATGCGCTCGTCCTGCCGCACGCACACGGCGACTTTGTTCGGCATGGTGGCGGCAAACTCACGCAGTGAAAGTTCGTATTTTTTTTCACCGGCGCCGAGCACGACCAGGCGACAATTCTTCTGCGCAAAAAATTCCTTTGCACCCAAAATCAAATCCAAGCCCTTCGCCGGCGTAAAACGGCAGACCATCCCGAACACTGGACCAGTGAATTTCGCATCCCAGCCAAATTCCTTCAGGAGATTTCCCCGGCACACCGATTTGCCAATCAAGTCGTCGGCATCGTACCGCGCGGGCAAACTCGCATCGATTGCCGGATTCCACACGGCGGTATCGATGCCGTTGAGCAGGCCATGCAAATCTTCAAGCCGCGTACGAATGACGCCATCCATCCCGTTGCCAAATTCCGGCGTCTGAATTTCCTTCGCGTATTGCGGGCTGACCGTTGTCACCCGATCTGCGTAAAGAATTCCGCCCTTCAACATGCACATCTGATCGTAGTATTCCAAACCATCGATCGTCATCAGTTCCTCGGGCAGATTCGACAAGGCAAACGCTTTCCGCGGAAACACCCCTTGGTAGGCGATGTTGTGAATCGTGAACACGGTCTTCAGCGCAAGGGTAACTTCGTACCGGCGCTCCGCTTCGCGCAAAATCACCGGCAGCATCCCCGTCTGCCAATCGTGGCAATGCACAATGTCGGCCTTGAAATCCGTCAACCGCAACAACTCGACCACCGCTTTCTGGAAGAAAATAAACCGCGCGTCATTGTCATCATAATCCCGCTCACCGGTCCAATACGGCAGTTTTCGATCAAAAAATTCCTCGCGGCAAATCAGATAAAGTGTGACGCCCGCTCGCGGATTCAGCGTGTACACATCACCGGCCAAAAAAGCGTCGCCCATCTCAACTTTCAATTTATGGCTCAGGGTGGCACCCGCCACGTGCGGTCCATCGAGCACCGAACGATAGCCTGGAATGAAGACCGCCACCTGGTGTCCCTTATCCGCCAGGGCTCCGGCCAGTGCCGCCACGGCATCGGCCAGCCCTCCGGTTTTGATGTAGGGAAACATTTCACTCGCCGCGTGGACAATTCGCATGTTGCAACACTAGCGACTCAGTGGCACGGTTCCACTAGAAAATACTTGGGCCTGTTACGCCGGTGCAAATTTGTCCGGCCCGCCCTGTTATCATATGAGTTATTCCGACCGTCTTCTCTCCCATTTACAGCGCCGTGGCTACGTCCCGGCTGCCGCCGACGCCATCGCCAAAGAATGGCGCTTAAAACCCAAGGACCGCCGCAAATTCGCCCTCCAAGTGGATGAATTGGTCCGCGATGGCCAAATTGCCGTCATCAAAGGCGACCGCCTTTGCGTCCCGAAAACCGCCGATCTCGTCACCGGTAAAATCAATTTCCGCCAGAAGGGTTCCGCCATGGTGTTCCCCGAGGTGAAAGTCACCGAACCGCGGAAGCCCGCAATCTTCATCTCAGGCGAAGACACCGGCGTCGCCTTGCAAGGCGACAAAGTCGTCGTCCGCCTTCGCTCGCCGAAAGAACGCGACTTCCCGCACTTTCTAAAACCTGGCGAACTGGCCGGCCGCGTCATCAAAATTCTCGAACGCGGTAGCGCTACGTTCACCGGCACGTTGCAACAGGGCCGCACGTATTATTACGTGACCTCCGACGACCCGCGCATGGGCCACGACATCATTGTCGCCAATCCCGCGAAAGCCCCGCTCAAACCAGCCCCAGCCGTCGGCGACAAAGTGGTCGTCAAACTCAACGAGTGGAAGGACCGCCAACAAAGCCCCGACGGGGTGATCATCGAGCGATTGGGCAAAACGTTTGAACCGCGCGCCGAACTCGCCGCGATTTATCACAAATATCATCTCACGCCGGTCTTCCCACCCGACGTCGTCAGCGAAGCCGCCGCATTGCCCAGCTCAGTCGGCGCTGGCGATCTCGAAGGCCGCCGCGACTATCGCCAGATTCCGACCTTCACCATCGACCCCGACGACGCCAAGGATTTCGACGACGCACTCTCGATGGAGTATCTCGACAACGGTGACATCCGCATCGGCGTACATATTGCCGATGTCAGCCACTACGTGAAGCCTGGCACCGCGCTCGATCGCGAAGCGCAGGAACGCGGCAACTCCACGTACCTCGTCGGCACCGTGGTTCCCATGTTGCCGGAAAAACTTTCCAACGGTCTCTGCTCGCTCGTCGAAGCCCAGGATCGCCTCACGAAGGCGGCACTCTTCACGTTCAGTTCCAGTGGTCGCCTCAAGGAAACTGTTTTTGCGAATACTGTTATCCGCAGCCTCAAGCGCATGACGTACAAGCAGGCGTACGCGCTGATGTTTGAGGACGACCTCAATAAAATCCGGCAACTTCCCCTGCCCGCCGCGCATCAAACGGGCGCAACCGGTCGCGCGTTGAACGAACTTTCCGACGAAGATCTCACCAATTTGCAGAAATGGGTGCGTCAACTTTGGACGATCGGCAGCAAGATCCGTCGCGAACGAATGAAGAACGGCAGTCTCGATCTCGATATGCCCGAGACGAAGATTTTTGTGAATGCCGAAGGCTACGCGGACCGCATCGAACTCATTCATAACGATGAGAGCCACCAGCTCATCGAGGAATACATGTTGATGGCCAATGAGGCCGTCGCCCACCTCACCCGCAGCCACCACCTGCCCTCACTTTACCGCGTCCACGATGATCCCGATGAGGAAAAGCTGGCGGAGTTCCGCGAGTTCCTCGGCACTTTCAACCTCAAGGTGGGCGACTTGATGAAGCGCGAAGAAGTCGTGAAATTATTGGGGACATTGAAGGATCATCCGCAGGGCTATATTTTGCGGACGCAATTGCTCCGCAGCATGCGCAAAGCGTGTTACCGCGCGACGCCGGACGGTCATTACGGATTAAACAAAATCGATTACACTCATTTCACGTCACCGATTCGGCGCTATTCGGATCTGGTGGTGCATCGCGTGTTTGGAACGTATCTGATCAAGCATCTCGGCTATCCTGCGTCCGGCGGAATTCCCGGTTACCGCGCGTCTCACGTCGATAATTTGGCGGAGCACCTGAGTCTGACCGAGATCAACAGCACGGAAGCCGAGCGTGATTCCGTGAAGGTGAAGCTCATGGAATTCTTCGAACGCGAAGCGGCGAAGAAAGAAAAAACCGTCTTCAAGGCGGTCATCACGGACGTCCGTAACCACGGATTTTTTATCGAGATCGCGGAAGCCGGGGCATTCGGCATGGTGCCGGTGTCGTCGCTCAAGGATGATTTTTACGTTCTGAATCCATCGGGCACGGCTTTCATCGGGCGGAAGAGCAAACGCAAATTCGAACTCGGCCACAAAGTCGAAGTCGTCGTCGACAAAGTCGACCGCCAGAAACGCCTGATCGATTTCACTGTCCCGTGAGCACGGGCCCCATCTAATTGCGGTAATTTCGCGAGTACTGGTGAACGGAAGCCAAAGGTGGCGCGGCGAGCGCACCACTCACCTCGGAAATTCGCGACTGCAAAGCATCGCGACGTTCCCTCTGTGTCCAAGTGCCGTCGACCGCCGGAGTGGGAGCATCAGATCCGGAGCGCGTGCGTCGGGCTTCGACAAACTTTGTCCGGCCAAGAGCACGCTGGCCTACCATTGAATCCCACGAGAAGAAATGGAGCGGCGCTTACTTCTTGGCGCGTTTTTTTGGCGCAACTTCCTTCGCTTTGCTGGCGGGCAGGCGTGATTCCATTGCGGCCAATAACGTCTTCAATTCTTCGCCGGGATGCTCCGCCTGCAACACTTTGGCGAGTCCGTCGTAAAGATCCTCGAGGGATGCGCCGGTTTTACCGACGGCGGAAAGTTCGCGGACGTCATCAGGCAGATCCTTAGGCAGAATCGCATCGCCTTGAGCAATGACGGCGCTGCGGTAGATCATGTTTTCCAGTTCGCGCACGTTGCCCGGCCAGTTGTGGCGGCAAAGGATCGCGAGCGCTTCCGGGGATACACGGCGCGCCTTGGTTTTTTTTGCTTTGGCCAGACTTTGCAGGAAAAAGTCCACGATTTGTGGTACATCCTCCACGCGTTCACGCAGCGGGGGGAGACGCAGACGCACGACGTTAAGCCGATAATAAAGATCCTCGCGAAATTCTTTGTCGCGGACCAAATGCTCCAGATTCTTATTCGTGGCGGCGAGCACACGCACGTTGACCTTGAGGGTTTCGGAACTGCCCACGCGCTGAATTTCGCCTTCCTGCAGGACGCGCAGAATCTTCGTCTGGGTCGTCGGGGTCATGTCACCGATTTCATCAAGAAAGATCGTGCCGCCGTCGCACACCTCGAATTTGCCCAACCGTTGTGCGGTCGCACCGGTGAAGGCACCGCGCTCGTGGCCGAAAAGTTCACTTTCAATTAAATTTTCCGGAATCGCCGAGCAATTCACCGCCACGAAGGGCTTGGAGCTGCGATGACTGTGGCGGTGAATGCTGCGCGCGACGAGCTCTTTGCCGGTGCCGCTTTCGCCGGTGATCATCACGGTTACGTCGCTACTGGTTACCTGCCCGATGATTTTGAAAACCTGCTGCATGGGTTCCGATGAACCCACAATGCCTTCCTTGTGATCCTCGGAATTGATTACCGGCGGCATGGAACCCGCCGAACGAATATCGGCTTGGGTGCGCAGCGCATTCTCGACCAGGGCGATCAGTTTCGCGGGATCGAACGGCTTCACCACGTAATCAAACGCGCCGTACTTCATCGCCTCGATGGCGGTTTGCGCGGTGCCATAGGCCGTCATTAAAATCACCAATTGTTTCGGGTTGGCCGCGCGGATGTGTTGTAACGTTTCCAGGCCGCTGATGCCCGTCATGCGATTGTCCAACAAGACGACATCGGGCGGCTGGCGCTTGACCGCAGCGACCCCCTCTTCACCACTCCCGGCCT
>JANYFP010000525.1 GCA_025362555.1 Verrucomicrobiota bacterium | reverse complement strand
CGATGACTTCGATCTCGACGCGGGAGTCGAGCGGGAGTTTCGCCACCTGCACGGTGGAGCGGGCGGGTTTGTGGGGAGCAAACGCGGCTTCGTAGAGCGCGTTCATCTTGGGAAAATCCGCCATGTCTTTGAGGAACACAGTCGATTTCACGACTTGCTGGGTTGTGACACCGGCGGCAGCGAGGACGGCGGCGACATTGGCGAGAACCTGGCGCGTTTGGGTTTCGATCTCGTCGGCCACGAGTTTGCCGGTCTTGGGATCGAGTGGAATCTGGCCGGAGGAAAAAATCAGGTGTCCGGCGGTGACCGCGTGGGAATAAGGGCCGATGGCGGCGGGTGCGTCGGGAGCGGTGATGATGGTCATAGGAAAATGGGATCGAGGAAATTACGGCCCAGATAAATTACGCGGATTCCCAGCGGCCGAAGATGCCGCAGGGTAAAATCTTTCCGTCGCGCTGGATGGGCAAGCCAACTTCGCCCCCGGTGATCCGGCCGCCCGCGCCGGACAACGCTGCAGCGAGCAGATTGACGACGACTGTGGGCGAAAGGCGTGCGGTGTAGGCGTTGATGAGAAAAAACACGGGGCGATCGCTGAGCACCTGTTTGCATTCGCTGAGCAATTCCCAGAGGTGGTCTTCGAGTTTCCACATTTCACCCGTACTGCCGCGTCCGTAGGTCGGCGGGTCCATGATGATGGCGTCGTACTTGCGGCCGCGCTTGATTTCGCGACGAACAAATTTGAGACAGTCGTCGGTGATGTAGCGAACGGGGGCGTCAGCGAGGCCGGAGAGCACGGCGTTTTCTTTGCACCATTTCACCATGCCTTCGGCGGCATCCACGTGGCACACACTCGCGCCGGCAGCAGCAGCGGCGACTGAGGCCGCGCCAGTGTAACCAAAGAGATTCAGCACGCTCACTTCGCGCCCCGCGGCTTTTGCGGCTTTGATTTTCTGGGTGAACCAATCCCAATTGACCGCCTGTTCGGGGAAGAGGCCGGTGTGTTTGAAGCTTGTGGGATGAATCTTAAATTTCAGCGCACCATAATTGATGGTCCAATGGTCGGGGATTTTTTGGCGGAATTCCCATTTGCCGCCGCCCGTCTCGCTGCGGTGATAGAAGCCGTCCCAGTTTTCCCAGCGCCCGGTGCCGCCGACGCGGGGCCAGATGATCTGCGGATCGGGGCGCACCAGGGTGTACGGACCCCATTTTTCGTGCTTCATGCCCAGCCCGCTGTCCAGCAGCTGGTAGTCTTTCCAGCTGTCAGCGATAATTAAGCCCGGGCGTTCAATGGTCATGCGATTAGGATTTGCCGACGAAATCCGCGATTGAACACGAAAAAATGGAATGTTTGGCCAAATTCGCGGCTCTCATGGGCATGCGCTGCTTTGTTCTCCTCCTCGGGTTGCCTTTTTTTCTCGGTGCCGCTGAATTAC
The DNA here is from genome assembly GCA_025362555.1 of Verrucomicrobiota bacterium. GTDB lineage: Bacteria > Verrucomicrobiota > Verrucomicrobiia > Opitutales > Opitutaceae > Lacunisphaera. Next base: position 8,019 of record JANYFP010000525.1, on the reverse strand, counting down.
GGCATTTCTCCAGCGGTGAAAACCGGGTGCATTTGCTCGAGCTCTATAGTTCGGAGGGGTGCAGCAGTTGTCCGCCCGCTGAGCAGTGGTTGGGGGAACTCCGCGACGCGCCCGGGCTCTGGCGGGATTTTGTGCCGGTGGCGTTTCATGTGGATTATTGGGACCGGCTCGGCTGGCGCGACCGTTTCGCCCGCAAAGAATATACTGCCCGCCAATCTGCTTATGCGAATTCATGGCACAGCGACAACGTTTACACTCCGGAATTTGTGTTGGATGGGGCGGAGTGGCGTAAAGTCGAGGGTGGACCGCCGTTGGCCGCGACCCTTTCTGCGGGTGTACTGACGGTTGATTATTTGGCGACGGGGTTTTGGCGCGTGTCGTTTGTGCCGGCCGGGGATTTCGAGGTGCACGTCGCGCGGTTGGCCGGAGGAATTATTTCGGCCGTTCGCGCGGGCGAGAACAACGGGCGCCAGTTGCGACATGAATTTGTGGTGACGGAATTGAAGTCGGCGCACCTCACCGGCGGAACAGTTGAAATGAAGTTGAATGACGATGCGACTGAAGGCGTCACGCGGCGCGCACTGGCTGTGTGGATCACCCGGTGCGGCGAACTTGCGCCGATCCAGGCGACGGGTGGCTGGCTGGAGTGAAGACAGCCGATCCGGTTTTTATTTGCTCGGTGTGGGCGGGGTGCCCTCACCCCGCGAGGCATGCGCTGCGATAATCACGAACTGCGGGGTGAGGGGGCACCCCGCCCACAAAGAGTACGCATCATCGCGCGGGTATATGCCGCCACGGGAGTACGCTTACTGCTGCGCGAGTTTTCCTTCGATCTCGGTCATCGTGTGCAGGAATTCCTGCTCAAGATTCACGTCGTAGAGTTTCGCCAGCACGAGGACGCTCCACAGGCAGTCGGAAATCTCATGGGCGAGTTTGCGATCAACGTCGTTCAACGGCCGCATCCCGGTTTTTGCCATCACGAGTTTCATTAAGTCGCCGACATCGCCGACGAATCCCTGCATCACTTCTTCACGAGTCCAGCCTCGGGAGTTTTGGGCTTTCGCGGCTTCGTCAAAACGCTGGCGAATTTGCATCGCGCGTTCGGTCAGTTCGGAGAGTTCCATGGCTCACGTGCCGTACAGTCGATCGCCGAAATCACCGAGACCGGGGAGGATGTATTTCTTCGCGTTGAGTTGGCGGTCGAGCGCGCCGGCGTGAATGGGCACTTCGGGGTGGACTTGCTGCATCAGTGCGACGCCTTCGGGCGAGGCGACGATGCAGAGGAAAACAATTTCCTTTCCACCCGTGGCTTTGACCGCGTCGATGGCTTGGACTGCCGAGCCGCCGGTGGCGAGCATGGGGTCGACGACGATGACGCGTTTGCCGGCGAGAGGGGGAAGTTTGCAATAATAGCTGCGCGCCACTGCGGTGAGATGATCGCGTTCCAGGCCGACGTAACCCACGGACACGTCCGGGAAGGTGTCGTGAAATGGCTGCACCATGCCGAGTCCGGCGCGCAGGATCGACACCACGACGATCGGTTTGGCGAGCACGTGTCCGGTGGTCGTCTCCATCGGCGTTTCGATGGTTTTTTCAACTGAGGCCAAGTCGCGCGTGGCTTCGAGGGCGAGCAGCAGAGAGATCTGGTAACTCAGCGCGCGGAAGAGGGCTGGCTTCGTGGTTTTGTCGCGCAAATGGGTGAGCACGTGAGCGCCGAGAGGATGGGAAAGGACATGGAGCGGCATGCGGAGAAATTTTTCCAAGGACCAATAGCCAAAGGCCAAAGAAAGCCCAAACATAAAAGTGCTGCTGTTTTGAGTACGGTTACGCGCGGTAGATTTGGGCAATGGCGTACTCGATCAGTTGCTGGAATGCCTTTGCCCTGGCGGAGCAAAATGGCGGTTTGCATGGCCTGAAATTCGAAAAACATCGCTGCCTCACTATCAATATCCCGGGGCAGGAGTGGAGGCATTTCGCGTGGGATTAATGCCGGCCGGAATAGGGCCGGGGAATCCGCGTTTCACGGCATCGTTGAGCATCGCTTCGGTGGCGGTTGCGCCGATGCGGGTGACGCCGAGTGCGCGAACTTTCAGCAAATCGTCAAGCGAGCGTACGCCGCCGGCCGCCTTGATTTGAATCTGTGCGGGACAATTCGCGCGCATCAATTTCAGGTGGGTGTCGGTCGCGCCTTTGTAATTGTAGTCACCGTTTACTTGCTTGACGAAACCGTACCCGGTGGAGGTCTTCACGAAGGCTACGCCGATGTCTGAGCAAATTTTGCACAACTGGAGGATGTGGGAATCCTGGAGATAATCGTTTTCAAAAATTACCTTGAGGATCGCGCCGCGTGCCACGCAGGCGTCGTTGACTGCTTTGATATCACTCGCGACGTAGTCCAAGTCGCCACCGAGGAGTCGTCCAGCATTGGCGACCATGTCGATTTCCTTGGCGCCCTCGCGGATGGCGAGTTCAGTTTCCAGGATTTTGATGGAGGTGTGGCTGTTGCCGTGGGGAAAGCTGATCACAGAACAGACAAGTACGTTGGTCCCGTTGAGTAATTCGGCGGCGCGCGGAACGTAATAAGGTTTCACGCAGACGGTGGCGACGTCGTAGCGGGCGGCGAGGGCGCAGCCGGCATCGAGTTGGGCGTCGGTCATCGTGGGATGAAGAAGCGAGTGGTCGATCATCTTGGCGAGATCGAGCACGGAGGGCTGGGTGGGTTGGTTCATGCGGAGAAGGGTCGTTATTTTTAATGAGTAAGCCAAATAGGCGTGGCCAAAGCGTGAAGGCGGTCAGCGCGGCCTGGAGATTTTCCAATCCTGATTGTTTCTCCTGGGCGTTCAAGCGCGGGTATGGCCGTCCGCCATCTCAAGGGAGGTAACTCATGCGCTTGCTCGGGCAGGGGTTGCGTCTTTTTTGGCGGTGTTGGAGGTAGGGATTGGTTCGATTGGCGCATCGCTTGCTTTGGTAATTCGGGATGGTGCTGGGCGAAAAGTGGTTTAGGCTATCAAGAGTTGCTCGGTTGCTGGCCGCTTTTTTCCCGTGGAAATCCTCATCTCTCCCCGCCACGTCTCGGTTTTGCGAAGCTCTTTTGCGTCGACTCATCTCGCTGGCTGGCGCTGGTTCGCCCGGGTGTTGGGTGCGTTGTTGGTTTTTGGCCGCGCCCTTCTGGTGACCGGGGCGGTGGAGGCGCCGCGTCCCACGATTACCGATCCGGCGATGGTGTGGGCGATGCCGAGTGAGGAAAAAGTGCTCCAACATCCGCTGCGCATCGAGGGCCGCGTCAGTTATTATGATCCGGGGTTTCGTATTTTTTGGATCGAGCGGAATCAAGTGGGAGTTTACGTCCAGCTTTCGGGAAATCCTCCGCTCTTGCACACAGGACAATACGTGGTGATCGAAGGGAAAATAACGCCTAATCGCGGTTTGTCCGCGGCCGATGTGAGCGTCCAGGTCGTGGATGAGAAGGCGCCGGTTACGCCGCTCGAGACCGCGGGTCGCATTAACGATTTGACGGCATTTCACGGGCGGGTGGTGACGGTCGAAGGATATGTGGACAGTCAGCAACTGATCGATGCCGAGCATTTGCGGATGATTCTGATTGTCGAAAATCGTCCGGTTTTTTGCTGGGTAAAACCGGATGATCCGAACCGCGTGCCCGATTGGCAGGGGCAATTTGTTCGCGTCACCGGGCTTTATTCCCGGCGGTTTGACCCAACGCAGACGAGTGCATCGATCGAACTTTGGCTCGGTCGCCAAGATGGAGTGACCGCTCTCGGCACCTTGGAAAATAAAGCGGAGTTCAATCAACCCGTGACGCCCATTGCTGAACTTTATGCCGTGCGTCCTGGCACGGCGGTGCGGGTGCGCGGACTGGTCGAAACGCAGCGGATCGGTATCGCGATGACGGTGCGCGACGCCACCGGCCAGGTGGAGATACGTTCGATCCAACAACGGCATCTCCAGGCGGGCTCGCCGGTTGAGGTGATTGGCCGGGTGACTACACTTTCCAGCGGTCAATGGGTGTTGGATCCGGCTCTCTACCGCCCCGCGCCGGTGGCGGCAAAGGAGAGTGACGCGGTGCCTCCGGCGGAAGATGGGCTCTTAAAAACGGTGGCACAGATTCGGGCTTTGGGCGTCGAGGAAGCCGCCCTTGGGCGACCGGTGGAAATTACGGGCATGGTTACGTGGTCACTGCCGGAATCTGATTTCTTATTTTTGCAGGATCTCACGGGAGGCGTGCGGGTGTATTATGATCGCGCGAAGACAGGGGACATCCGTTACGGGAAATATTTTCAAATTCGGGGTGTGACGCGCGCCGGTCGGGTGGCTCCGGCGGTTGAATTGCGCGAATTCACCGACCGCGGCTCCATGAGCCACCCGCCCGCCAAACCGATTACTCTCGAGCAAGCTCTGACGGGCCGGGAGGACGGCGAATGGGTCGAGTTGCGTGGCTTTGTCCACGACACTGTGTCGGAGGGCGACTGGCGTTGGATCAACGTGACCAGTCCCGCCGGCAATTTCACCGGGCACTTGCAAAACCCGGTTAATTTTGTCGCGAACCCCGGTTCACTTATTCGCATCCATGGTGTTTGTGAAACGAAAGCGGACGCTGACGGGCGCATCACGGGCATCACGTTACGGGTGCCGTTTCTCCACGACATAACCATCGAAGAGGACGCACCGCCTGACTATTACGATCTGCCGCGTCGACCTCTCGGAGATTTGGCACAGCTTAGCGGTGGTCAAAATATGCTGCGTGTGCGGGTGACCGGAACGGTGCAATCAGCCGTGCCCGGCCAGAGCGTCACGTTGGAGGAAGGCCACACCGGGCTTCTTCTTCTCACGCATGAAACTCAACCGTTGCAACCCGGTGACCGCATTGAGGCGGTCGGGATTTTAGGACGCGAAGGAGTTCGCACCATTTTGCGTGAAGCGGTTTGGCGCAAGACCGGGACGGGTCCGGCGCCCGAACCGCTCGTGTTGGAGGAGGCAAAACGGCTGGAGCCTGCGGCTGATTCTCGACTGGTCCGCTTGCGTGGTACGCTGATCGATGTCTTCCGTCGTTATGGGCAGACCCGTTTGACCCTGCAGCAAGGCAACACGCTGTTTGATGCGATCCTCGATCAACCGATTGGTGGCGCCCGCTTGAATTTGGACCTTGGCGCCGGGCTGGATGTCACCGGGATCTACAAATTGGTTTTCGATGACACCCGCCAATCCCGCTCCTTCCAAGTGCAACTGCGCACGCCGGAGGATGTGCGAGTCTACGCTCCGGCGCGTTTGTGGACGGTCCAGCGGGCACTGACCGTTTCGGCAATTTTAGGTGGTTGCGTGTTGCTCGGTCTCGCGTGGATTCGCGCGCTACGGCGGCAGGTCCTGCAGCAAACCGATCAAATGCGCGGACAGATAGAGCAGCAGGCCCGACTTGAAGCCGAGGTGCAGCGTGCAGCCCGGCTTGAGTCGCTCGGCGTATTGGCCGGAGGCATCGCGCACGACTATAACAATCTTCTTACCGTAATCATGGGCAATCTCTCGCTCATGAAATTTAATCCGCTGGTCATGGGCACGGAAAGCGAGCGGGTGCGGGAAATTGAGCACGGTACGCTGCGGGCCCGTGATCTCACCCGGCAGCTTATCACGTTCGCCGAAGGCGGAGAACCGATGTGCGTCGCGACTAATTTATCCGAAATCGTACATCAGGCGGTTCAGCGCGTTCTGGTGAAAACCAACATCCGGTGTGCGTACGACATCGCCACGGATCTCCGTCCCGCGTTGGTCGATGCGGAACAAATCGCCCAGGCGGTCCAAAATCTTTTGCACAATGCCATGGAGGCGATGCCAAATGGCGGCTTGGTCCGCATTGTTTTAGCGAATGCGGCGGTTGATGCGGGGTTCTTTGGTCTGACCCCTGGCCACTATCTCACGCTGAACATTATCGATACCGGAGAAGGTATTCCGCCCGACGCGCTGCCGCGGATTTTTGATCCGTTCTTCACGACCAAGACGTCCGGCGGTGGACTGGGCCTCGCCACCGTCTATTCGATCATCAAGAAGCATCGCGGACACATTCAGGTCCAGTCCCGCGTGGGGCAGGGCACGACCTTTTCGCTCTGGTTGCCGGCTACCGAAGCCTTGCTGCAAAGTGCGCCGGCAGGGTTGCCGCCGCCGGTGCAGCGGGCCTCCGCCGCGCTGCCGGCCCGGGTCTTGTTGATGGATGACGAGGACAGCATTCGCCGGCTGGGCGTCATTCTTTTGCAACGCATGGAATTTGAGCCCACCGCTGTTGCTGACGGGGCCAGCGCGTTGCGTGAATTCGAGGCGGCTCGAAACGCGGGCCGGCCGTTTTCCCTGCTGATTCTGGATCTCACGATTCCGGGCGGACTGGGTGGCAAAGCCACGCTCGAGGCCATTCGAAAAATCGACGCGGAAATTCCTGCCATCGTATCCAGTGGTTATTCCCGCGATCCCGTGATGGCAAATTTTCGGGATCACGGTTTCCAGGCCGTCGTGCCAAAACCGTACGACATCGCCAAATTTACCGAGACGATCCGGCAACTTGTGGCGGATCGCCCCGCGGAGTGAAGCGAGCGGCGGATGGGCTCTCAGCGGATTGGGTGGCCACAATGAGGGTCACCCTTTGTGGCGTCAGGAAAGTTTCCTGACGAGCGCGGCATCCGGTTGACGGATCCAGGCCGCCACTTTGCGGCTGACTTCATGCAGATTGCCCATCTGCAACGTGGTGCCCAGCCAGCGGTTCGTCACGGTCGTGCGCGATTTTAACGCCGCTGCCAACGCGAGTTTCCAATCGACGGATTTTCCTTCCTTCGCCAGGGCTTTGGTGGACCGGCCTAATTTTCGCAGCAGTTGCTCCATGGTTTCCTGCCAGACCGACTCTTGCGTGTTTTGTCGTTTGCGGGCTAACTTCTGTCCCTGGCCCAAGGCAGTCCCGTGATCGCGCTGCATTTTCTTGGCGAATTTGCCGGTACCGATCAGCCAGCCTTTCGACATCTTGGCGAAGCGCAGTTGCGCTTGGGCGGTTTCATCCGTGGCGAGGCCGGTCAAATAGCTTAAATATTTTTTTCGTCCGGGTGGGTTATCCCTTAACGCGCCCACCTGATTAAGGGCTGCGGCTGGACTGTACCAGGAGGCGCGCAGGGCCGGCGCCATCAGCCAGGAAACGCTCGTCGCTGGTGCTGACCCTAGCTGGGCCAGCGGCACGGAGCGGGTCAGGACGGGCTGCAAATGAATGAAATGGCAAAGGGCGCCCAATCCGCCCGCGGGATCGACGACGAGACTCTTGTAGCGGTCTTTGAATAAACGCCCCGAGGTTTGTCGCTGTTCGTTGAGGCGGGCCGAGAAAGTACCCTGCAACCAATGCATGCCTTCCACCAGGTTTGCCTCGGGTGTTTCCAGGGCGAGATGATAGCCATTGGCCGTCAGACACCACGCATGGACACGCCAACCGGTTTTTTCGCACGCTTCATTTAAGCAGCGCATAAAAATCTCCCTGGTTTTTTCTGCGCGAAAAAGGGGCAGGCCTTTACTTCCGTGATTCAGGATGTGGTAAACGCCTCCTTTTGATTCCAACCGTAGTTTTCGCGCCATAGATGAGGCACGAAATCCGTGAAATCAGGTGCGTCAAATCTAAATCCCAAGCCATGGCCCCCAAGCCCCGGGGGATTCGGCTTCCCGGGGCGCAACTTAAGGGGGCTTTCTGCAAAAAATACGTAAACAATCACGGTTAAAAGGCCGCAGGATTGAATCAGCAGGGTTCTTGGGATTTACCTTGGCTCAAGAGAAAGAAACACCCTATCGCCCACCGCCATCCCGATGAAACAATCTGAAGACTATCTCCTGCGTTTGCGCTCGGTCTCTTTGTGGTCGAGTCGCGCTATTTCGGTGCCACCCTTTGTGGCGGCGGCCGGTGCGCGGTTGAGTCGCGAGCCGGTTGGCCCGCGTTTTTCCGCGCCAGTGTTTCAAGCTCCGCGGCCGTTTGTGGCCGCTGAATTTCCCGCA
>JANYFP010000460.1 GCA_025362555.1 Verrucomicrobiota bacterium | reverse complement strand
CACCCACAACTGGTAGCTGGGGCCGGTCCTTGCGATCAAGCCCGTGGGCAAAATCGATTCTGACTTCATCGAACCGTTTTTATACACCCGGGCCACTCCACTCACCTTGTCGTAAGTATACGCCAAGTGCACCCAGTTGCCGTTTTCTCCCGACAATACCCCGCCGCCACTCAGATCGTAGGCATTGCCCGCTGCATCGTAGAGATGCAAGTAGGGGTTCGAACCACCATTATTGGCGTAGATATAACTGCCAGTCCCCGCGCTCAAGCTGTTCCACCAGACCAAGGGATAATCGGCCTGGGCCACCCGGTCCGACTTCACCCAGAACTCCACCGTAAGCCCCGCCGCCGAAGCCCCGATGTCGATATCGGAAGTTCCATTCGCGTAGGCAAAGTTGTTTACTCCATCAAAAATAAATCCCTGCGTAACTTGGCCAGGTCCAAATGATGTGCCATGGAACCTTTCCAGCTTCAGGCCATGAACAACATCGAGATCATCGCCATTGCTGGGCCACCAAGCTGTGAGAGAAGCATCAGTTTCGTAAGTGTAGAACGCATCCACATGCACCTGCACTGTCGCATCCGTGTAGAACGCTCCGTCATCGGCGCGCAATCGCAACACATAGCTGCCAGGCAAGGAAAATACTGCTGTCGTTTGCGGCTGCGTCAAATCGGTAAAAGAAACCGAACCTGGACCGGTGATCACACTCCATTGCGCAGTGAGGACTCCATTAATTGGCTGGCCATCGTCGGTCACGGAACCGACCAAATTCACCGGACTATTGATTGGTTGGCGGTAGAGCTCGGGCCCCGCGCTCACCACCGGCGCGAGATTCGAAACAGGGGGACGTTTACCCTGCTGGACAATCGTGGTGACCTCGTCGGCATAAATCGCACGATTGTAGACAGCGATTTCATCCAACAAACCCTTGTATGGTTCTACCGCGTTAGCGCGCCCGCCCATGTAGATATCGTATTGGGTGCCGATTAAAATGCTCCCGAGATTCTGTACGACCTGAAGCAAGCCGTTGCTGAAAATACGGGCCTCACCCGTGGCGTAATTGTACGAAGCGGTCAAATGCGTCCACGTTCCCGCAGTCAGTACCGCGCCGGTTGTAAGCAAATGATTATTCCCATTGGCTTCACGAAAATTGACTTCGACCACGCTGCCCAGTTGCCGGATCTGAAAGCCCCCGTTGGTTCCTTCTCCATAGTGAAACAGGGTCGCGGTGCGAAGCTCCGAAGGATTAACCCAGAACTCGACGGTGAGACCGTCCATTAGTCCAACGTCCAAAACCGGAGAGGCAAAGACACGCACGCGATCATTCAGACCGTCAAAACGGAAAGCTCCTCCGAGTTTGCCGTCGATGTAATCCGCCCCTTTCTCAGTGAACGCCTGATTGCCCGAAATATGGTCGTCGCCATTGCCAGAGGCTTCCCACCACGAAACCAGACCCCTTGGCGGTGGCGGTGGCGGCGGAACGCCGATCCATACGTCGGTCGTATCGTCCCCGGTCAATTCACCATCGGTCGCTTTTAAGCGCAACGTATAGACACCCGGTAACGAGAAACTGGCCTTCGTCGCAGGAGAAGAACTATCCGTGAAATTAACCGTGCCCGGACCGAACAGTTTTTCCCAATTCGCCACGACGGGGGCACCGACCGGCAGGCCGTCGTCGCGCACCACGCCCCAGAGCCAAGTCTGCGGTGGGAAGCTGGAGATAAAAGTCGTGTAGCCCGCGTTAACGTAGGGAGTCCGGTTAAAAGGCGTGAGAAGCACCTTGATATCTGCGGTGGACACCTCGGCACCGAGTGTCGCGGTCAATCGCAACACATAGTTGCCGACCGCACTGAATTGCGCAGTGGGACGAAGTGCCGCCTGATTATTGAATGTAACATCACCTGGTCCGCTAACCTTGGACCACGAATAAGTGGGTGCCGTCGGAAATGAATCCACCGAGTGACAGAAAGCTCCTTTCAACTGGATTGTATCCGGCCAATTGCCGGCAATATCTGCCCCGCATGAGACAAACCACGAAGGCGGAGTAACCGGCGGGACATAGCCGGCCGTGCCGACCGTGAGATCGTAAAGCACAGGCGATTCACCCGTGTCGGCTGATTCAAGGAACACCCGCGTTTTCAGGAAACGTCCGCTGCCCGTGGGCACCGGATTACTCATGGAGAGAATTTGGTAGGGCGCGAAAGTGATCCCATCCGAACTCAGCGCCGCCTCGACCCGAATCGTGGCGTCGTTGCAAAGCAGCCCGCTCCAATGCACCGAGCCCCAAGTCGTATTGGCGAGAACGCCATCATAGACATTTGTCCACACCCCATTGGGCGACAACAGGCCGAAAGCGCTGCCCGTGAAGCGACCGTAGGTCCAAAGCGCACCGCCCAGATTGCCACTTCTAAGATCGACCGCGCCGACGTGGGTAAGGTTATCGGGACCGAATGCACCAAGCAGCGGATTTATCCGTTCTAAAACCCCGGTCGAACTAGCAACCCAGATTCGACCGTGGCGATCAATGGAGACTTCCACGGGGCCGTGGTTGGCGACTTCGACGTTACCCACCAAAGTTCCGTCCGCAAGGAGATGCCCGACGGAATGACCGCAGTGCGAATGCGCCACCCAAACGTCGTCATTGGCGTCGATCGCGATTCCCATGGCCCAAGGTTCGCCGTGATAAAATTCGCCCAACACGGTGCCATCGGGAGAGTATTTAATGACGGTGCTTGTCCCGTCTTTCGTCACCCAAAGATTCCCTTTACTGTCGAGAGCGGAAGCCCAGGTGCCCGGGCGAACTACGGCAGCTCGGGGCAAGTCCGCTATGGCGTCCGCCGTTTGCCAAATAAGAAAGTCAGAACCCGCGGAATAGAGTTTTCCGTCAGCGGCAATGAATCCGCCCTGCCCGCCTAAACCAAGGGATGGTTCAGTGCGCAACAACGCGCCGGTGCGTCCGTCAAACTTTTGCCATTCCCCGTTGGAAGCTCCAACCCAGACATTATCGTCGGCATCAATCGAGATCTGGCGAACCCCGCCCGCGTCAGTCCGGACATAGAGTAATATCGCTTCGTCTTCCGCGGAGGTTACATCGTCTGTTCCGCTCCAAGGTTTGATTTCTCCAAGCGCACCCGACGAATCGACCTTGTTATTGGTATTTCTATCCTTCCAGAAACCATTTTCGGGCAGGCCAATCTTAACGATGGAATTGTGACTATAATTGGCCACCCACGCATTACCCTTGGAATCTACCGCGACGCGGGAGGGATACGGCGATCCCGAGCTATCGGGAGCAGTCAGAAATTCCCCCAGCACGCGACCGGTCTCCGAATCAATTTTGGCCACCGTACCCTTCGATGAGTTAGCGATCCAGACGACATCATAGGAAGCCATTATGCTCTTATTTGAAATCTGATCGGGCGTCTCAGTTGAAAGCGCGAATAAATTACCGGAGGTAAAATCAGCAGTCGTCGTATATGTCCGCGAGCGCGGCGCGAGGCCAGAGGTGAGCTGCACGGTGGCAACGGTCGAAGACAACTGTCCGTCACTAGCCTTGAAGGTCAGGGAATCAAAACCCCCGAAGTCCGGAGCAGCCGTGTAGGTCAGATTTGGGGGTGTCCCGGTCAGGGTGCCATGGGTCGGACTTGTAACGAGGGCAAAGGTGAGCGGCGCACCGTCGACATCGGTGCCCGCCAGCGTAATGGCTTGCGGAACATTGGGTGCGACCTGGAACGTGAGCGGCGTTGCAACGGGCGCGGTGTTGATCGTAAAGGACGATAGGACCGAAGTCGTGGTGGCACCGGCGTTGTCCGTCGCCACTGCGGTGATACTATAACTCCCACTGGCTAAACCGACGGCCACCGTAAATGAAAAGGTCGAGGGCAACGCGTTGGCGAGGGTGGTTTCACCAAGCTTGCTGGCACCATTGAAAAATTCCACTTTGGCCACCGTGCCGTCGCTGTCAGTTGCGTTGGCCACAAAAGTGATCGGCGTGGAAGGTTGCAAAAACGCTCCATTTGCCGGCGCCACTAACGAAACGGCGGGAGGCGCGTTTACGATGACGGAGAGTGGTGACGAAATTGAAACGCTGCCGCGATTGTCAGTCGCGTTCGCCGTTACGGAATAGGTACCGGGGGCGACATTCGTCCACGCGAACTGATAGGGCGCGGTGGTCGCCTCACCAAGTTTGGTGGAGCCCTGAAAGAATTCAACCTTGGTCACGGTGCCGTCGGTGTCAGAGGCCGCCGCTTGAATCGTGATACTGGCAGGGGCGGGATAAACCGCTCCGGATGCGGGTGCCGTCAGAGCGACCGCGGGCGGATTATTGGCGATAACAGTGACAGGAGCAGAGCTCGTGCTGGCTCCGCGATTGTCGGTGGCTTTTGCCGTGAGTGTGTACGTACCCGAAACGACATTTGTCCAACTATACTGAAAAGGAGTGGAGTTGCTTTCACCAAGCTTAGTCGCCCCGTTGAAAAATTCAACTTTAGCAATCGTCCCATCGCTATCGGTCGCGGTGGCAGCAAGATTGAAGATCGCTGGAGTTGAAACCACCGCGCCATCCACCGGCGCGGTGAGGACGACCGCAGGTGGAGCGTTTACGATGACCGCAACGGCCGACGCATTGACCGCCGAGCCGCTATTGTCGGTGGCGCGGGCGGTGAAGGAATAGTTGCCCGCGGGCAAACCCGTAAGCGCGAATTGGAACGGTGCTGAGACGGATTCGCCTAGTTTGGTCGTGCCCTGGAAAAACTCGACCTTGACCACGGTACCATCGGCGTCGCTGGCATTGGCCACCAAAGTAAAGCTGCCTGGAGCGGTAAAGAGGGAGTTGTTGGCCGGGGCAGTCAGGGCAACCACCGGGGGAATATTTATCGTCACCGACGCGGCAGTAGAAACGGTGCTGAGTCCCAAGTTATCGGTCGCCTTCGCGGTTAACGAATAGGCACCGGCGGCCATCCCATTCCAAATAAATTGGTAGGGGGCGGCGGAGGATTCTCCTAGCTTGGTCGCACCGGCAAAGAATTCCACCTTCGCTATCGTTCCGTCGCTATCGGTCGCATTAGCCAGAAGCGTAATCGTCGCCGGGAAATCAAAAGTAGAATTATTTGTGGGAGCCGTGAGTATGACCACTGGCGGAGTATCGACGATCAATGACACTGGCGCCGAGATCGCCGTCGCGTTGTTATCGTCGGTGGCTCTGGCCGTGACTGAATAGGTGCCGGAAGCGACGTTACTCCAACCAAACTGGTAAGGGACTGAGGTGCTTTCTCCTAGTTTGGTCGCGCCCGAGAAGAATTCTACTTTTGTCACGGTGCCATCACTGTCGGTGGCGGCAGCTTGCAATGTGATTGTCGCGGGTGACGCGAATATGGTTCCACCTGCAGGTGCCGTAACTGAAACGGACGGAGGCGTGTTGACCAGTATCATTGTTGGCGCAGTGGTCGCGCTTGCACCCTGATTGTCGATCGCCCGAGCTGTGAAAGAATAGCTACCGGCCGCGAGAGATGAAACCGTAAATTGGTACGGAGCGGTGGTCGCTTCACCCAGCTTGGTTGAGCCTTGGAAGAATTCGACCTTGGTCACCGTGCCATCCGCATCATTGGCCGTAGCAAGAATCGTGAAAGTTGCGGGACCGACAAAAATAGCGCCATTCACGGGAGCCGAAATCGCCACGGTGGGCGGCTGATTTGGGTTTGCCACTGTGATCGTAGCGGTGGCCGAGGAGGCGATTGCTCCAAGATTGTCAGTTGCTCGCGCAGAAAAAACGTAGGTGCCGGCTGAGAGTGCAGCCGTCGCCACACTGTATGGAGCGCTCACGCTCTGGCCGATGAAGGTCGCTCCTTGGTAGAAATCAACGTGAGCCACGGTCCCATCGCTGTCCGAGGCGGCTGCGCTGATCGTGACGGTCGCGGGTGAAATGAACGTGGCCCCGTCGGCCGGCGCGGTCAGCGATACGATTGGTAAATTGTTAGCTGCAACGGTGACCGTAATAGCCGATGAGATGGTCGTCGCGCCGGAATTGTCGGTCGCCCGAGCTGTGAAACTATAGCTGCCCGTGGCGAGCGCGGAGATGGCAAACTGATAGGGGGCGACAGTCGCTACACCGACCAGCGAGCCATCCTTGAAAAACTCAACCTTTGTCACGGTCCCATCGCTGTCTGAAGCGATGGCCTGCACCACGAAATTGGCAGGGGCGGTAAAGGTGGAACCGTTTGCCGGACTAGTAAGAGTAACGCTCGGTGGCCGATTTAAGTGCGTGACAGTCAGGCTCACCGCAGCCGGAGCGGAAGAAAGTTGCCCGTCCGAAACCGAGAAAACAATATTATCCAGTCCACTGTAGTTGGCAACGGGCGTGTAGGTCACGTTGGGCAATAGACCGGAAATTGAGCCGTGGCTCGGCCCTGAAGTAATAGCGAAAGTCAGTGTCGAGCTGTCCACGTCGGTCGCGGTCAGCGCGAACGAAGCGGACGAATTTTCATTCAGCGTCACGGCCACGGGGTAAGCAATTGGTGCGTCATCTACCGGGGTGACGGCAAGATTGACGGTCGCCGGAGCAGAATCGAGGGCGCCGTCATTGACCTTGAAGGTAAATGAATCAGCGCCGTTGAAATCAGGATTAGGCGTGTAGGTGCGAACGGGAAAAACTCCGGTGAGCGTTCCATGGGTCGGTTGCGTGACCACGGAGTAGGTTAAGCCGTCACCATCTGGATCGCTCCCCGTGAGCGTAAACGTGATCGCCGTGTCTTCCGGCGTGGTGGGTGATTGCGTATTAGCTGCTGGCGGATGGTTTACGTAAAAAACAGAAATACGGACCGGCGTTGAATCCGTGGACAATGCGAGATTATCCGTCGCTCGCGCCACGAAGTCGTAAACGCCTACGCCGAGGCCGGTGATTGAGAGTTGATAAGGTGCGCTCGTCACGGTGCCGATGGACGCGCCGTTACGAAAGAATTCAACTTTGCTGACCGATCCGTCCGCATCGCTCGCCGCGGCGACAACAGTGAATGCGGCGGGACTCCCGAAGGTGGCACCATCGATGGGAGCAGTAATCGCCACTGAGGGCGCTCGGTTGGGATTTACAACCGTAACAGTCGCGGTACCGGATAGAGAAATCGCGCCTGCATTATCGTAGGCCTTCGCGGAAAAAACGAACGTCCCGGCCGAGAGAGTACTTGTCGTGACCCGAAAAGGAGCATTCAGACTTTGGCCAATCATGATCGAACCTTGGTAGAAATCCACATGAGCGATCGTCCCATCCGTGTCGGTCGCCGTCGCGCTGACCGTGATCGTGGCTGGCGAGATGAATGTTGCCCCGTCAGTGGGGGCCGTCAGCGCCACAGCCGGTGGCTGGTTCGGACTGGTCACGGTGACGGCGATCGGCGTGGAGTCGGTGGTCGCACCAGAATTGTCGGTCACACGTGCGAAATAATTATAGGAGCCCGCAGTCAGCGCACTGACGACAAAGTTGTAGGGCGCACTCGTGGCCTGACCAATTTTTGTCGTACCCTGGAAAAACTCAACTTTGGTCACCGTGCCGTCAGAGTCGGAGGCGGTTGCGCTGAGTGTGAATGACCCCGGAGCAACATAAGTGCTGTTATTGGCCGGAGCTGTGAGCGACACCGCCGGCGAGAGATTGGCGGACTGAGCCGATTGCAATTTCAACGTGCCGTTTCCGTTAACGGTTAAATAGGATGAAGCGACTC
>JANYFP010000482.1 GCA_025362555.1 Verrucomicrobiota bacterium | reverse complement strand
GTAGGTCGGGGTTTATCCCCGACATTCCGCGCACGATGTCGGGGATAAACCCCGACCTACAAAAACAGGACGGATTTCATTTTCTCTCCCATGCCTGAAGTCGTCATCCAAGCTGCCGGAGTGCGCAAAAATTATCTCAGTGGCGATCGCACGCTTGAGGTGTTGCAGGGCGTGGATTTTTCCGTCGCGGCTGGTGAAACGGTCAGCATCCGTGGAGAATCCGGTTCGGGGAAAAGCACGCTGCTTAATATTCTCGCCGGCCTTGATCGTCCGGATTCAGGCGAACTTTTTTGGGGTGGCGAAGCTGCTCATAAACTCAGTTTGGGCGAGCTCACCGGGCGGCGCGGCCGTTTTCTCGGCATGGTGTTTCAATCTTATTACCTCATTCCGGAAATTGATGCGCTCGCCAACGTGCTCATGAGCGCGCGCATCCTTGGCGGCGTCGGCGCGACGGAACGCGCCCGCGCGGCGGCGTTGTTGCAACGCGTGGGTTTGGGTGAACGCGGGCATCACTTGCCGACGCATCTCTCCGGTGGCGAGCGCCAGCGCGTGGCCGTGGCGCGGGCATTGATGAATCGTCCCAAACTGATTTTGGCCGACGAGCCCACCGGCAATCTCGATGAGCGCACCGGCGACGAAGTGATCAGCCTGCTGTTGGAAGTTTGCGCGGAGGAAAAAACCGCGCTCGTGCTGGTGACGCACAATCCTTCGCACGCGAAGAGAACGAGCCGGCAGTTGCTATTGCAGAGCGGGCGTTTCGTCTGAGGCGGGGTTGTTCGAATGCTGTTCCGATTGTAGCCGGGGGCGCTGACCCCGGTCCGAGAGCGAAACGCACAGACACCGGGGTCGGCGCCCCCGGCTACAGTTTAATTGAAACCGACCTAGACTTTAGGTAGGGGGCGTTGCCCTCTGCAACGGCCCTCGGGGTGCGCAGGGCGATTGAGGGCAATCGCCCCTACCACTCCATTGTCCGGCAAAAGTCTAAATCTTAAGAGCCGTCGGTATCAGGCGATTGCCCCAATCGCCTATCCCCTTAGGTAGCGAGCTTGTCTCGCAACGTTGCGCGACGAGCGCGCAAACTACCAGTGGATCCATTCCTCTCCGCTCACCGGTACAGCCAATATTTTTTACTCTGCTCCTGAAAAATGCGCGCCTGTTCGCGCCACGTCCGCAGCCACTGATCGATATCCACTTTTGCACCTTTCGCTTTGAGGTCGTCGAAAAACGCGGCGGAGCCCAAGTGAATTAACAGGGTTCGTTCCTGCGCTGCGGATAATTTTGCGAAGGGGTTTTTCTTCTCCAGCTTGCACGCGATTTTCATCAATCGGAAGTTGAGCTCGGTCGGCTGCCACGCCGAGTAATCGGTGATGGTGATTAGAAATCCGACGATAGGTGGCTGGCCTGGCTTGGTACTGGGCACGCTCGTGCGGGTGAAGCTGACGCCGGGCAGATTCATGGCGCGGAGTTCGCGCTCGATCACGTCGGGTTTCACGGAGGCGTGGCTCACGCCGCGAAACAAATATTGGCTGCCGATGCCGTTGCGGAAACCGCCAAACATGCAACCGAGACCTGTCATCGGGTATGCTTCGCTCGTCTCGAAGTCGCGGATGTTGGTTGAGGTGGGCACAAAAGTGAGTCCGGTGTCCGGCCATTCCATTGTGCGGCGCCAGCCCCGCATCGGGATCACCATGAGTTTGCCCCGCGCGCGATCAGCGGCAGAAAGGGCGAGCCCGCTGGGCGGAGTCAAATCTTTCGCCATGAGCGCAAGTTCGCCCATCGTCAGCCCGTAAACATACGGCACGCGGAAGCGGCCGACGTCGCTCATCCACGCAGCATCCATCGGCGGACCATCGACCTTCAGGCCGCCAAGGGGATTGGGTCGGTCGAGGACAATCACTTCCTTGCCGTTGGCGAAACACGCTTCCATCGCGGACTTCATCGCGCCGCTGAACGTATAGCTGCGCGTGCCGATATCCTGCAGATCAATGACGAGGGCGTCGATCCCCTGCAATTGCGCGCGTGTGGGAACAAAGCTTTTCGTTTTGCCGTTGTAGAGTGAATAGACCGTCAAGCCGGTGCGTCGGTCGATTTGATCAGGGAAATGGATTTCCGCGGGGATTTCATTGTAGATGCCGTGCTCCACGGCGTAGAGCGCGACGAGTTTCACTCCTGGCGCGCGACGCAGCACGTCGATGGTGCTGACGCCTTGGCGATTCACGCCGGCCGGGTGAGTGAGCAGGCCGAGGCGTTTTCCTTTCACGGCAGCAAACCCGTCGGCTTCGAGGACGTCGATGCCGAGCATGACACCGGCCGGGGTCGAAGAGCTTGGTTGGGTGGGGGCAGGTGCTGCAGCGGGTGGTGCCGGCGCAGTCGGTTTTACCGACGCGCGAGCGGCTGGCGGTGTGACTTGTTTGGGTGCCGGGGTAGGGCCGCTGCATCCCACCAGCCCGAGCGCGATGCCGATGATCGGCAGCAGATGGCGAATGAAAATACGATACGCGCGAGGCATGTTTATCTGCGACACTGCGATTCTGTCCGCCTGCGTCCAGTCGTTTTCAAAGAGTTCACGGCGAATTTATGGTGGGCGCACCATGAGTTCGGCTAGCTGAGAAGGCCTTGTCTCGCGAAGCAGCGAAGGGAGCGAAGGTTCGGAAAATAAGGGAGCTGGCTGCAGAATAATTGGAACTCAGAGAGACATCAGGGAACTGGATGATTATGAAAAGAAAGCCTTCCCCTCGGCACCGTTGGTAATCCGGGTGAGTCCATCCTTGAAGTGCACTTCATTAAAATTGATGAGAAATGAAGTGACCTGAGGATGTGAGACGATTTCACGGATAATAAATAATGACCTGAATTAACATCAGTCTATTTAGCCTGCTTTTATCCTAGAAAACTCAGATGAGAAACCGCTAATCTACGCTAATCAATAAATTCAAAAAGCACTGGAGCAAAAAGTGGTTCACCTGATCGGTGAACAAAACTCCCTGAACGAAAGCCAAGTAGTGCCTGCATTAGCGTCGATTAGCGAAAATTAGCGGTTAACTGACTGCAGAATTGAGAGGTTCGGAAATACGAGGAACGGAATTTAAAGAGGAGGACGCGGAGGTAGGAAGCGTGCTTGCACGCGCGGATCGAACGTCGGAAACGCGGAGCATGCTGCCTAAGCCGGCAAAATGTTTTGCCATTCTGCCCGACTCACTCAGTCCACTCCGCGCTTAAAATGTATTTTCCTTCATTCAAGAATTGGCGTGAATTTACCACTGGCTCTTTCGTGTGTTTAGTGTGTTTCGTGGTTAGAATATCCATTCGAATCACCTTAGCGGTTGAGCATCTTGTATTCCTGGGCGGAGGCGGCGAGGAATTGACGCAGGCGCTTGGTGGAAAGAGCGAAGGCCTCGAATGAGCCCCACGTGATGAGCAAGCCGACCCAGCTCAGTGCGACGTCCTGCCATTCGCAGAAGCGCGACGGGATGAAATACTGGATCGCTTCCAGGACGGTCGCAAATAGAGCGAGTGTGCCGACGATTTGGGCGCGGGCGCGGGAGCCCCGGAAGAGCGTCATGAAGGGGAGTGCGAGGAGAGCGTAGGCGGGAATATTTTGTAGGTAGCCGTGGTGGTCCATCCAAACAGAAATCGGATGCACCCAGTCCGGCAGCCAGGGAATGGTGCGGGTACTGGATGAGGTCCGGACGGTGAGGTAGACGGCCGCGATAACCCCGAAAAGTATCGCGCCGATGCTCGCTATACGCAGGCAGTGCCCGCCAGCGATCCAGGCCAGGTGAACGACCCGCAGGAGCGACGGGCGATGTTCTCGCCGGGACGGTTTTGTCTTCGGCCGCGAAGGACGGTGTCCGCTCGATGAAGACGGCGGGTTTTTGGCGGGATGCGCGCGGTGGTGCGGACGATTGGAACGATCGGGCATTTGGAAAAATGAGGATGGCGCACGGAACACACTAAACACACGAAATTAAAACGAAGAATTAATGGGAACCACAAAACACACGGACGCAGCGCGACAGCGCGGAGATGGTCATTTTTTTAAGAATGGCCCCGGAGTGACAACATAAGGGTGACCGGAGTGGGTGCCCATTGGGCGACGAGGGAACAAACACACAAAACACACGAAAGAAATACGAGCGGAACAGAATCTAACGCTGATGACGCGAAGGACTGAGATTTGATTGATGCATAATCATCTGCGTGAATTCGCGTTATCCGTGGGAGAATCAGGTGCTGCGTTACGAGATGAATACTTTACCGTGGATTGTTCTGATGACGCGGATGAATACATTGAATGATAGTCGCCGAGCAGCCGGTGGTGGAAAATGCCGCCGCACGGAAGCGGGTGATACAATCCTGCGTCGAAAACGTTTGCTTAACTTCGTCGCTACACTCAAACGATGTCGTCATGGTCAACAAGAGGAACTGGTTTTATCCTTTGCGCCATCGGATGATTTGGCGACTCATGGCCAGTGGAACACAACCATGAAGCCTGGGCTCCGCAAACTTGCTCGCAGTTGGCTGCCACCGGCAGTGATCGGACTCACTCGCACTATGCGAACGAGGTACGGTTATTTCGGCGACTACGACATGTGGGCGCAGGCCGTAGCGGTTTCCCGCGGTTATGCCACCTCCGCTATTTATGAACGAACCTTGCAGGCCGCTCGCGCGGTCCGCGATGGCCAGGCTCTGTGGGAACGGGACAGCGTCACCTTCAACGAACCTTGTGTCCAGTGGCCACTCCTTACGTGCCTGCTTCAGGCTGCTCGGAGCCGACAAGGCCGACTGTCGGTCCTTGATGTGGGCGGGGCGTTTGGCAGCACTTGGTGGCAGCACCGTGCGTGGCTTGAGGGCATTGAGTTGCATTGGCGAATTGTCGAGCAGGCGCATCTGGTGGCGGCGGGACGTGCGGAATTTGCTAACGATGTTTTGGAATTTCATGAGACGATTGACGCGGCCTGTCAGAAGCAGCTTCCCGATGTGCTTTTGCTCTCAAGCGTGCTGCCATATGTGGAGGATCCTCATTTTTTGTTGGCGGATCTAGCGCACCGGGGCTTCCGCCATGTCATTATTGATCGAACTGGTTTTGTTGATCGTGATCGGGACCGCCTTACTCTACAGCGGGTTTCGCCGACCATTTACGATGCAAGTTACCCCTGTTGGTTTTTTTCTCGTACGGGGTTGTTGAAGCATTTTTCGCAAGACTATCAGTTGACGGGTGAATGGCCCGGATTCGATTTAGCTAATATCCAAGCGAATTTTCGCGGGCTTTTTCTGACGCGGCGGTCGGGCAATGAACGTGGTACGGACCGGGCTGGTAGGTAACCGTTGGTCCGGCTTGATAGGTTAAAAAACAGGAGTGAGGCCTGTCTGTTTTACCCTCAAGCCAAGCCGAATTGCCGCGCTCCTATCAGACTAGAAAACTCAGATGAGAAACCGCTAATCTGGAAATTCAAAAAGTGATGGACCAAAAAATGGTCCACCTGATTGGTGAACAAAAACTCCCGGAATGAAAGCCGAGCATTGCCTGAATTAGCGCCGATTAGCGAAAATTAGCGGTTAACTAACTGCGGAATTTAGCGGATCAGTTGCGATCCAGACGATGTTTAATTTCGTGCGCACGATCTCGCGTTTGAAAGCTGCGGAGGCAGTCGCCACGCTGCGCGCTTTTCCTGCGCCCACGTACGAGGCGTGGAATAGTTGAGCTGTTCCGTTGAGTGAACGCGGTACGCATCAATCAGCTCCGATGAAACTCCAACAGCAGTTCCGCCCGGCGGGCCGTCGGTGGGAGCGTCGGGCCCAGTACGTCGCGTTACTCCCTGGTCTGGATTACTCCGCTGTCTTCGGAGTTATCGTTTTCATTTCACTACTCCACCCCGTCGGATCTCCCGTGCCGATGAGGCACCCGAAGGGAGGCTTGCCAAGAAACATCTCTTTGCCGGTACAGGTTTATCAAACATGAATCAGCTCAACTGCCGTGGTGAGGAGCTTTTTGTACCGAAGGTGGCTTATGACTCCACTTAGCAGCCCTCTATACACCTTTCGGGCGTCCTGGAATAGGGCGAATCCGATCAGGTGCTGTGCGCTCTGCGCCGCGACATAGGCCGCGGCACCTGCGATCGGGCCGACCGATCGCGCGAAGATAACATTGATTGATATGCTGATCGCAAAAGTGCACATATCGAAGAAAAAGACCAAGCCCACCTTCTGAGTCTTGAGCAGGCAGATGTTGCGGGCTATCGACAGAACGATAAACGGGGCAGACAGGACATGGATAGCCAGGAGAATGGCGGCGCCCTCGTACTGAGAACCATAAGCTAGGGCGATCAACCATTTCGAGCTGCCTGCGATCAGCAGACTGCAGGTCGCCGCCGCAATGAGAATGACGGAGAACGCGGATCCGGTCCTCTCCTCGAGGCTACGAGCATCCCCCCCGTCCTTCGTCAGGGTGTTGGCGTATAATCTTGGGGCAACCATGTTGATCAGGATGAGGAACGGCAGTACCGCCAGATCGCTCAGCTTGGTTGCCGCGCTGTATTGTCCGTTTGCGGCGGCCCCGCATAGCGTGGTTAGTACAAGCTGGTCGGCCCTCATGTACATGGCCACCGCGATCGTGGCCAGGAATTGGATTCCTGCGATCCCGAGCGAAAGCGGCATGGGTCCGCCAGCCGCGCTGCGAAGGGCATAAAGGGACTGTCTGATACAGGCCCTCGCGTTCCTGATGAGGATGAGCGCCGCCACATCGGGAAGATGAAGCTCGATCACAGTGATCCAGAAAAACGCCGGCCACCCCATGCCGCTGGCAAGGCAGACAATGCGCGCGCCGGAACAAAGGGCCAACGTACCGAGGGATATCAAAACCCTTTCCTTGACTACGTTGAGGGAACGGCTGATCGGCTCCGCGATGGTCGCCGGATTGAAGACGCAGGACACCAGGATACCACAGGCCATATGGATGGTGAACAGTCCGTCATTCGACAAATAGACAACTGTAGCCACCAGGGCCACCGCAAGCGAGGTGCGTAACCTGTACAGCAATGCCTGGCCCACGACACGGCTGATCATCCCCTCGCTATCGCGAAAGTGGGCAACGATGATTCCATCGATCCCAAGGCTGAGTGCAGCCGTCAGCAGATAAATACCTGCCAAATTAGCGCTTAGGATGCCAAATTCGGTCGGGGCTAATTGGCGGACCAATAAGCTGTTGATGACAAGTGAGAGTGGCAGCCTGACCGCCTTTTCTAAGAGACTCGCCGCAAATGAATAGTTGCTGAGTCTCAAGGCCTGTCAGCTCCAATTACAAAGCTTGGCTGGCGTGGGAACATAGGGGTACCTATCACTATACGAATCGCCACAGTCAACGATGAACGTCGCATTACCTCACTGGAAATGTTACCAAGTGAAGTCGTTGGCTGACGCCGAATGTACCGGAGAAAATGAGTCGACTGGTCGATTCCTGCGGTAGGCCTTTCGCCAGTGTCATCGGAAGAAATCAGATGGCACGGAACCGTCGAGATTCTCGGTTCTGGTAACATCGTGGTTGAGGCAATCGGTAACATTTTTATGTGAGGTAATACAGAGGACGATGAACCTAATAAACGCCGTTGGACACAGAGTACAGCGAGGTAAACACAGAGTGCACTGAGCAATGCCTCAGAAAATTTCCCAAATGAACTATTACCCCGCAGGTGAATTCAAATTCGTGGATCACCACACAAGAAGTATTTCTCACTTCACTCCTTCCGAACTTTGTGACCTCTGTCACGAGATCGAACTGCGGAATTTACGATGAACGACTCGCTAAGGAACTTCAGGAGCGGACGCACACCTGCCGTCCGATGAAAGACCCCAAAGGCCGAGCTAACCGCAGCACGCACGCTGTCGCTCAACGCGACCAGTACTGGGAGTTCCAATAGTATTTCTGGTCGGAAAACACCCGGCACCAGTTGCGTGGAAACGCCCTGCAGGCGAAGTAGCCCAGCCTAAACCCGGCCCATTTCGCCGCGAGGTGCGCAATGCCGTAGGGAAGTCGCTGCGGCGTCGAGAACGTAAGCTGGCGCAGCATCGTTCTGGCGTACCCGAAACCGCGTCCTTCGGCAAAGCCGGTGCGTTTAGCTATCCAAGCATTTTGCGCACGGACGTAGCCATGATCAAAGAATCGCTGGAACTCCGCCTTCAGCGTGTAGCGGTGGGAGTGCCTTACGCGGCTGGACGCCACGTAATAGATCTGGTGACCGGCTTCAAGAATGCGAGCCGCGGCAATGTAGTCTTCGTTGCTCAAAATGGGACGGAACCCGCCGATCTCGTTGAGCACCGCGTTGGAATAGGCGGCGCAGGAGTTGGAGCAGAGGAAGGTGTAGACTCCGAAGTTGGACGCCTGCGCAAGGGAGCGATGATTGCTTTCCGCCGGGTAGTTGAAGTCCCGGGGAAAAGCTTCGAAAAAATCCGACCCCTCGCGCGGCAGTTGCCGCGCATAGGTGACCGCCGCTTTCCCCGAGAGGATTGGCGCCAAGAGCGGGGCCAGAAAACCAGGTTCGGGGAGCACATCTTGGGTCAGGAAGACCACCACGTCGACCCCCAGCAGCAGCCGCGCCTGCTCGCGGGTGGCTCCGTGGTTGAATTCACTGCGTGGAATGGTTAGCAATTGCACTGAATCATGGGACCGGACAATCTCGCTGCTCTGGTCGCTCGAAC
>JANYFP010000422.1 GCA_025362555.1 Verrucomicrobiota bacterium | reverse complement strand
GCTCCGCCTAAAGCCCAAGTTGGTTGCAGAACCTGAGGTCGCTTTGCGACAGCCGGTTGCTAACCCTGTTGCGCCAGAAGCGGCACTTCCCGTTGCGGCCGACGCGGCCAAGCTCGTGCGGCTCAAGCCCAAGCTGACCGCAGCCCCAGCCCAGGCGGGTGAGGTGAACGCACCCAGCACACCAACTCGATCATCGACTGATTTTCCGCCAGCTCCGAGTGATTTCCCTCCGGCCGTCGTGAGCGATTCACCTCCGGAAACAGAGAAGTCGGTCAGTCGATTCAGCCTTAAGCCGAAAGCGCCTGAGTCTCCGAAACCGGTGTTTCCACCCCCGCCACGGATTGAAGCGGCCAGTGAAGCGCCGTTTGCTGCTCCGGTTCCCGCGCCGGTATTTGTTGATCCGGAACAATCGGTGATGCCAGCTCCGGTGGCAGGGCCGCGCACGCTGACGGCCCGCCCTTTCCCGCCTCCTCCGGCGAATTTCCCGCCGCCCCCGGCCGGTGGGGTTCGTCCGGCACCACCTTGGGCGCATAGTGGCGTTCGCGTATCCGCTCCGAAGAAAAATATCGGGTTGATCGTTGGTGGCGTGGTGGTCGTTCTGCTCATGTTGGGCGGAGGTTTTTTTGCTTATAAAAAATTCACGACTGCTCCGGCGTCCGAGCCAATCGCTTCCCCGAAGGTGGTGGCCAAGCCCGCAGTGTCCGCGCCTGCCGTCCAGGCTTTGGTTGAGCAGGCCAAACAACAGGCGGCCGCACCGATCAACGAGGTTTTGGCTACGGCTCCGACGACAGAAGCTAAACCGGCTCAAGCAAAAGGTGTCGAAGCGCCGCCGGTCCCTGCGCCTGCTCCAGTTGAAGTCGAGTTGCCTCCGCCTCCGGCCAGCGCTGCATTCAAGGCTTGGGTTGATAACCTTCGCGTGGGCGGAATTCGCCCGGGTGCGAATCCGCGAGTTTTCATTGGTGGAAATTCCTACCTGGTTGGCGATGTGATTAATTCACAACTCGGGATCATCTTCGACAGCTATAATGCGGATACTCGCAAGCTGACCTTTAGGGATAAAACCGGCGCCAAGGTCGATCGGCGTAACTGAACTCGCAAAACTCGGGGCGTTCCCGCGAAATTTCATGACTCGTGGTTGTTCGTTGCGCCTCCACTCATGCGTCGAACTTGAGCCGAACCGAAAACCTTACGGCGTCATCAGCACCGCTTTGATGCCGCGGAGCAATTCGGGGTCGGTGGCGATGGCGAGCACGCCATTCACGACAAATTGCACCCCGATGCACATGATCAGAAATCCCATGATCTTCGTCATCGCATTCAGTCCCACGGGACCGATCAGTCCGGCGAGCTTTCCGGACAGGCGCAGCACGAGGTAGGTTAAAAAGGCGACGCAGATGATGCCCGCGATAATCGCGACATAGTCGATCCAGCCGGTGGCCAGCGAAGTGAATCCGAGGGTGACGGCGATCGAGCCCGGGCCGCTGAGCATCGGCATCGCGAGTGGTGAAAAGGAAATATCCATCTTGCGCAAGGCCGCCTCGCTGACTTCGGTTTTTTCGTGCGGATCATTCTTATGCGGCGCAAGCATGCTCAGTCCAATGCCCGTCATCATGATCCCGCCCGCGATGCGTAGACCAGGAATCGAGATGCCGAAAAAATTCATGATGACCGTGCCACCAATCAGCGTGCTCACCAAAATGACGATCATGTACAAACAACCCTTGAGTGCCTGTTCGCGCCGGCGAGGTTCGTCGTCGCCTTCGGTGATGGCGAGAAAGGTGGGGGCAGACGCCAGCGGGTTGATAATCGGCAACAGGCCGATCACCGTGCCGAGAAAGATTGCCCAAAGGTGAACGACGTTCGACATGAGTTAGTTCTTTTCCCTTCTCCTACTCCTGTTCGTACTCCGGGCACAATCATCGATTGCGAACGGAAGGGAGGCGCAGAAGCTGGCGAAAAGAATTGGAACGCGGAGGAAAATGAATCCGGGAACGGAAATGATTTTCACCACACGTCCACCGGGCCCTTCGGAACTGGAATGGATTCGCGGCGCATCACGGCAGGCTCATCTTCGTCGCGCATGAACGAAGCGACCATCGGGTCGGGTTGGTATTGAGCCCGCAATTCCCCGTGTTCATCTAAAAACGGTTGGCGCCATTTTTCGTAAGCGGTGAGCAGCGCTTCGAATTCGGCCCTCGTGCTGAACTGGGTGATGCCGCGCTTGAATTCTCGCGCCGGACCAAAACGTTTCGCGTACCACGAGGCCGGTTTGCGGAAATGCCGGCAGCCATGGTCCTCCCCAAAAAATTCAATCATCAGATCCAAGTGCCGCCGCAGGACACCGACGCGCGCCGCGAAGTTGGGTTCTGGCAGGAGCACGCCCGTCTTGAGGTAATGCTGCGTGTGAGTGAAAATCCACGGATTATAAAACGCCCCGCGGCCGACACTCACACCGGCGCAACCCGTCTGGTCGAACATCATTTTCGCGGCTTCGGGCGTCGTCACGTCACCGTTGCCGATGACTGGAATGTTTTTCACGGCCTGTACCACCGAGCGAATTCCGGCGAGATTTACTGTCCCGGTGAAGCCTTGCGCCCGCGTGCGACCGTGCACAAAAATCGCGGAAACGCCGGCGTCCTCGAGGACCCGCGCGAGATCGGGCGCGGTCAGATTATTCTCGTCCCAGCCGAGACGCATCTTTGCGGTGATCGGAATTTTGACGGCGTCCACCATGCCGCGGACGAGCTTCGCCGTCTTGTCGAGTTCGGTCATCATCGCGGAACCGCCGCCGATCCCGACGACTTTTTTTACGGGGCAACCCATGTTGATATCCACCGAGGCGATGCCCAGTGATTCAACGATGAGGGCGGCATCGCGCATTTCTTCCGGCACGGCGCCGAAGAGTTGCACGGCGAGGATTTTTTCCGCCGGACAAGTTTGGATGAGTTGCTTGGCGCGCGGATTTTGCTCGATCAGTGAGCGAGCATTGACGAGGTCAGTGGTCGTCCAATCGAGTCCGCCGATTTCCCGCACGACGAGCCGAAAGGGCAGGTTGGTGTATCCCGCGAGCGGCGAGAGAAAGAGATTCGAGTCAAACTGGAGGGATCCAATGCGCACGAATGCCAACATGCCCGCTGCGGGAGGCGCTGCAACAGAAA
The DNA here is from genome assembly GCA_025362555.1 of Verrucomicrobiota bacterium. GTDB lineage: Bacteria > Verrucomicrobiota > Verrucomicrobiia > Opitutales > Opitutaceae > Lacunisphaera. Next base: position 4,526 of record JANYFP010000422.1, on the reverse strand, counting down.
GCTAGAGTAACCTAATAGGTTACTCTAAAGCGAGTGATCGGTGCCGGCGCGTTTCGCGGCGAGCCAGTGCAGCATTCGCAAGGTCAACTCCGCATCGGGCAACCGGGATCGCTCCTTTAGGAAGTTTTGTAAGCGCTGTTTTGGGATGCCCAAGTAGCGGGCTAGGCGCACCTTTGTTCCGTAAGGCTTCAGCTCTCGTTTTATCATGGTGGCGCAGATGAGCCAAAGCGGAGTTTCGACGCCCGGTTTGCGGGTCTTGTAGTTGCCTTTGCGACGTTGGCGCAGCGCATGGTGAATGCGCTTTGAAGCAAAAGTGACGGCGACTTCGAACTCCGCATCAAGGCACGTCCAAAATTCGAGTCCACGTGGCATGGGGAGGGAGCACATGAGTAACCTAATAGGTTACTCTGAGTCTGGCGCAAGAGCGGAGGCAGAGTGATTGGTTGAAAAGTGATGGGCCCTCTCTCGCTCTTAGAGTAACCTATTGGGTTACTTGAGTTCGGTTTTTTCGTTAGTCGTGAACTGCGGTGGGCTGATGGTCGCTCAGACCGCAGCCGCTGGCTGAAGCGTGGCAGACGGATCTTCCGGATGTTGACTTAATGCTGGCGGTTAACGCGCAGTGATCGCGCGCTTCATCCTGCTGAGTGCTTCGGTGAGCGTGGCGCGTGGACAACCGAAGTTGATGCGAATGTGTTCACCGCGGGGTGAACCGAAGTAGGCGCCATCACTCAGGCCGACTCCGTGCTGTTCAAAGTGCGCGATGGGATCCGCGAGTTTGAGTGCGGAGACGTTGAGCCATGCGAGATAGGTCGCCTCGATCGGCGCCTCGATGACCACGCCAGGCAATTCCTTCGCGACGAAATTAATGAGGAAGTCACGGTTGCCGCGCAGGGTTTTCAATAACGCCTGGCGCCATGGCTCGCTGTCGCGGTACGCGGCTTCGCAGGCGATGAAGCCGAGGGAAGTGACTTCGGCCATGATGCCGGCGCTGGCCCTCACGAATTGCGCGCGAAGTTGGGCATCAGGAATAATGGCGATCGAGGTTCCGAGTCCGGGGACGTTGTACGTCTTGCTCGGTGCCATGAGGGTGATCGTGCGGCGGGCGATTTCCTCGCCGAGCAGTGCGGTGGGAATGTGCGGCAGATCGTCGAGGATGAGATCGCAATGGATTTCATCGGAGCAGAGCACGAGGTTGTGGCGGACACAGAACTCGCCGACGCGGACGAGTTCGTCGCGGCGCCAGACGCGGGCGACGGGATTGTGCGGATTGCAGAGGAGAAATATTTTCGTCTTGGGCGTGACGGCGCGCTCCAGTGCATCCCAGTCGATTTCCCAGCGAGGTTGCGAGGCATCGAGCTGCAGGGGAACCTGGACGGAAATGCGCCCACTGTTCTTCGGCGCGGTCATGAACGGCGGATAGATGGGGGACAACGTCAGCACTTCTTCGCCGAGTTGGGCAAAGGCTTGCGCGGTGATGTTGAGGCCGACGACGAGTCCGGGTAACCACACCAGCCACGAGGGATCAATACGCCAGCCGTAGCGTTGTTCGAGCGCATGGACGAACGCATCGACCGTGGATTTTACGGGTCTTGCATAGCCAAAAATGCCCTGTGCTACGCGTTCTTGAAGGGCGGCAATAATCGCGGGGGATGACTTAAAATCCATATCGGCTACCCACATGGGCAAGATATCACGGCCGGCATATTTCTGCCATTTCTGGGAATCGGTATCTCGGCGGTCGAGGACGGTATCAAAGTCGAAGCTCATGGTTGGGCTTGAGTTGAAACCACGTAACGTTCGGAGGCACGGATATTTTTGACGCAGCCGTAGAAATCCACCTTACTGTGCTGTGATGAATTCCTTCGCGTTGTTCGCTGCGTGCAGCGGGTATTCTTGAATATAGTGCGGCCTAGTAGTCGTGAGCAGAAGGTGTCTGGCCTCTCTTTTGCGTTCCGCCGCGCTCGGATTGAAGACGCTGCGCGGCTGACGAGCATCGCCCATGCGGGTAAGGAATATTGGGGTTACCCGGCGGAGTGGTTGGCGTTATGGCGTCACGATTTGGAGGTGACGCCGCATTATATTCGCAGTGAGCCGGTGCAAGTTGCGGAATCGGATGGTGAAGTGATCGGGTTTGTGGGCCTGTCGATGGGTGAGGACGGGCGGTACCTTGAACATTTGTGGCAGCGGCCTCAATATATCGGGCGCGGAATGGGTCGCGCGCTCTTTGGGGAAGCCGTGCGACTGGCGCGAGAGGAAGGTGTGGACGAATTGCGCATCAACGCAGATCCCAACGCGGCGCCGTTCTATTTGAAAATGGGCGCGGTCCGCATTGGGCAGGAAGTTTATTATCTCCCGGGTGAAATTCGGCGCGAAATTCCTTTGCTGGTTTTTTCGATTAAATAGGGTCGAAAATTCACAGGTGGGTGTCGCGCTGGTGGGCGAAATTTCCCAGTGCGATTGGCGGATAAAACTAAGTTCCGATCCCAGCGGAACTTAGTTCGGGAATGATTCCGGCACGTCGCAAGCTGACTGGTTATTTATCCATCTAGGAGAAATAACTATGAACCTAATCCGCTATACTTATCCTCGTACGAGTTCGCTCGTACCTGCATTTGGTCGGAGTCCGTGGAGCGGGCTCGAGACTGAAATTAATCGCCTGTTCGAAACCGCCGTCGATGAATTCGCATCGCCAGCTTTTGAGCATCGGTTCCCCGTCGATCTTTACGAAGACGAGGGAAATACCTACGTTCGGGCTGAATTGCCCGGACTCACCCGCGAAGATATTAATATCGAGATGGTCAACGGATACCTGAGTCTTAACGGCAACCGCAAGGTGACCGATGATGATGGCAAGGTGACGGAAACTATTTCACTGAACCGCTCGATCGCCATCCCTGAAACAGTGCAGGTGGAAAAAGTGGGGGCCACGTTTGAAAACGGAGTGCTGACGGTCACTTTGCCCAAACGCGAAGAGGTCAAACCCAAGAAGGTCACTGTCGAAATCAAATAACCGGAGAAATCTATCATGACACTGTTACGTTCCTTTGTTCCCGGCCTCGGCCGTGCATCCTGTGCTCTCCCTCAGACGGCAACGTCTTCGACGGAGGCCAGCATCAAACCCAGCTACAACGTCCGCGAGGAGGAGCATGGCTATGATGTCATCGTTCAACTGCCTGGCGTTGCCAAGACTGGTCTTGAAATCACAGCTCAGGAAGGTGTGATTACCATTTCTGGCCGGCGGGCTTGGACTCCCCCGAGTGGGTGGACCGCGATTTATCGCGAGACCCCACGCGCTAATTTCGAGCTCACTTTAAGCCATGGGAGTGATATTGATACTGAGAAAATCGGGGCGGAACTCAAAAATGGCGTACTGCATTTGAGTCTGCCCAAGGCGGAAGCGGCAAAACCTCGGAAAATTAATATTAATTAATTCGAATTGGTGTCGATAACCCCTCCACAGCCGTCAAGGGACGGCTGTGGTTTGTTCTCAGGTAATTCAATTTGCCTGACGGTTTAGGGGTAGATCGCCAGGTGACTAGCCCGTTTTACTACGGGCATTGCCGCCGGGAGTCGCACAGCGACCTCGGCGGTTTAATTTTGTCCGGATGGACCGATGCTGCCCTGAGCAGCTTGCCTTGACGCCGGTCAGTTAGAGGGAAAACTCGTGCCTTCGTAATGCACGCCCTTCTCGCTTCAGTTTCGACGGTCAATTTGCAGACTCCGATGGATTGGTTTCTGGCCATTCTGAGCATCGTGTTGATCGATATTGTATTGGCGGGTGACAATGCGGTGGTCATCGCCTTGGCCGTGCGGCGTCTGGAGAAAAAAGAACGCCTGTGGGGTATCATTATCGGGTCGGGTATGGCCGTCGTCTTGCGCGTGGGGCTGACTTTCGTGGCCACGCAAATCCTAGCGATCAACTATATCAAGCTCGTTGGCGGGCTGCTTATTTTGTGGATCGCCGTAAAACTGTTGTTGGACAACACCGGCGAAAAGGAGTCGAAGGGAGAGGCGAAAAATTTGTGGCAAGCTGTTTGGTTTATTACGGTGGCCGATATTACCATGTCGCTCGACAATGTGTTGGCCGTGGCTGGTGCCTCCAAGGGCAGCTTCGGGCTGTTGTTGTTCGGACTGGGCTTGAGTATTCCGTTGGTTGTTTTCACGAGCAACTTGCTGGCGAAGCTGATGGATCGCTATGCCGCCATTATTTATGTGGGCTCCGCCATGCTCGGCAAAGTGGCGGGCGATATGATTATGACCGACCGGCTCATCACGGAACTATTTCATCCGGAACCGTGGTTGATTCATTCAGTCGAAGGCATGCTGGCTCTGGGCGTTATCCTCGTCGCGCTCGGGTTGCGGCGGGGCCAGCGGAAACAGCCAGCTGAATGATGTGGCGAAATCGTTGACAAGCGGGCCGCTCGAAGTTTTTCAAAGGGGTTTTATGGCCATGAATCGTCGTATTTTATTTTCCTTCCTCCTGTATTTTTCCCCCGTTTTGGGCGTATTCGCTCAAACGAATAATA
>JANYFP010000412.1 GCA_025362555.1 Verrucomicrobiota bacterium | reverse complement strand
ACTCCGCCTGCGGCTCGACCTGAATATCCACCGTGATATTGCCATCCAGATGCGCGATGACCTTGAGATTTTGCAGCGAAATTTGCAGGCGTTCCTGGCTCGAGGCGTCAGGTTCGAGCTGATCAATCTGGCGACGCAGTTCCTTGACTGCGTGATCAAGCGTGGCGCGCACCTCCAGCACGAGTAGATCCGCTTTCGCCGGATCAACCGCCAGGTGATTGCGCACGCGGGCAAGCCCGAGCCCGGCGCTGTAAATCGTCTGAATCACACCATCGTGCAAATCGCGCCCAAGGCGGGCCCGCTCCTCCATGGTCTGACGGAGATCCTGCTGCGTCTCCAAACTCTGCCGCACGAAACCCGCCAGCCGTGCGAGGTCGCCCCCCGCCGCGAAAAGTGGCCCGAGCGCATGGACATTCTGCGCTGCGAGGCTGGCCTGCATCAGCATCGCCGGCTTAACCACTCAGTGCCAGACACTGAATCCGAGCAGCACGAGCGACAGCAAAACAAAACCCATCATCAACAAACGGGCGAGCGAACCGGCCTGCCGCGCGACATCAATTTCATCCGGGCGATAGTCGACGCGCAAGAGCTGCAAGGGTCGGGCATCGAAGCCCAGGAGCGGCCGATCGATTCGCACGAGATAATCGGCCGACGGCGGATCGCCGGCAGCCGTCGGTGGCAACAGCGAGACCCGCCCTTCCACGGGCAAGCGTGGTGACATCAGCCGCGCTGCATCCAAATGATCCGCCGCAAAGATCCAGCCGGGAGCCTGGGCCTTGTCGCCACGTGACTCGAAAAGTTTCCGCCCACGCACCTCATAAATCTCCGCTCCGTGCATCATGAAAAAATGCACCCGCAAAGCCGGCAGCTTCGAAAATTCAGCCGCAGGGATCGGTGGCGGCAGATCGCGGGCGGATTCCGCCGTGACCTTCAGGCGAAGCAGGCCATTTGCCTCAAAAATCCAAATGGCATCCAAACCGTAAAGCCGCAACCCCGTCTCCAAAATCGACGGAGCCTTGGCCGCATGATCATCCTCATTCGGTCGAGTAAAGACGGTTCGCCGAGCATAACCTTCCACCAGCAAATGCAACGGGGTGCCGGCTAGTTCCATCACGCCGTCAAGCAAGCGCCCATGTTCCTGACCCTCTTCGCCGAGGATTTCGCGAACGGCGTTTTGCTCCACCTTGCGCAATCCGACGATCGCCAGCAGAGAAAGCACGAGCAACCCTCCCAGCAGCCAACCGATGCGGAAAATAATTTGACGGGATAAAACGGGAAGCACAGCGCAGCACTTTGGCCACCAGTCGAGACCAAGCCAAGGAATTCCTCCCAGGTTAACTGCCGATAAATGCGGCGCTGGTGGCTGGCGGTCGTTGATCCAACGCTCGCAAAAGTAAAAACTCCCGAGTCCTGCGCTTGCTAACGGGTGGGAGCCAACATGCGCGTTAATTAATCCTTTCGACCCCGAGAAACAGGCTTTGCGCAGCGGCGAATTTTACTCAACCGTCCGGCACTTCCATTTCTTCATTGAGCCCACTCACCACTAATCCTTCTTCTGCCCCGAGCCCCGCCAAGGCCAAGACTCTGTCACTCGGAGTCATTTTCCTGACGCTCTACATCGATCTCATCGGCTTCTCGATCATCTTCCCGCTCGGGCCGGATCTGATTGCCCATTACCTAAACACCGACGGCCAAAGTGGCGCGCTAGGCTGGCTCCTCACTCAATCAAATGCACTGGCGCATGTCTTCGGACGCGACAACGCCTTCGCCGCCGTCCTCTTTGGCGGCATCCTGAGTTCCTTCTTTTCGATTCTGCAATTTATCTTCGCGCCGTTCTGGGGTGCCATCTCCGATAAACGCGGCCGCCGCGGAGTGCTGCTCATGACCGTGGCCGGGACCGCCCTGGGTTATCTCGTGTGGGTACTCAGTGGCTCGTTCTGGATGTTCCTCCTGTCGCGCATGGTCACCGGTGCGTTCAGTGGCAACCTCTCAGTCGCCACTGCGGCTGTCGCCGATGTTACTACGCGCGCCGATCGCGCCAAGGCCATGGGCATCGTCGGAGCCGCCTTTGGTCTGGGCCTGGTCACCGGCCCAACGCTGGGAGCCCTCACCGCCCACTTCAATCTCCTCACTGCTTTCCCCGCACTCGGGCGCTTCGGGTTTAATCCCTTTTCCGTCCCGGCGCTAATCGCCTTCGCCATGTGTCTGATAAATCTGGGGTGGATTTATCTGCGCTTCAGCGAAACGCTCTCTCCCGCCGCGCGCGCCGAGGCCCGCGAGCCACGAATTCGCAATCCCCTCTCCGCCATTTTCGGTCTCAGTAATCTGGCCGTGCGCCGCGCCAACCTCGTCGCCTTCGTGTACTCGACAGCCTTTGTCGCCATGGAAACCTCCCTGACGTTTCTCGCCGCCGAACGCTTCGGTTACACGGCCCGGCAAAACGGTTATCTCCTGGGTTTTCTCGGTCTCTGCTCGATCATCACGCAGGGCTACATCGTCCGGAAATTACTCGCCCGCGTCGACGAAGTCCGCGTCCTCAACTCCGGACTCATCTTGTCCGCCATCGGACTGGTCGTGATCGGCCTGGCGATCCAACCGTGGATGCTGTACGTCGGCCTCGCGTTCCTCGCCACTGGTTCCGGTCTCGTCAACCCCGCGACGACCGGCCTCATTTCACTCTATAGCGGAGCCCAGGAGCAGGGTCGCGTACTGGGGATTTTTCGGTCACTCGGATCACTGTCGCGCGCGATCACCCCGATCCTCGCCGGGGCCGGAGCTTTTCTTTTCAGCATGGGCAGTGTCTTTTTCGTCGGAGCCGCGCTTTCAGTTATCGCCTTCGGCCTCAGCACCACGCTGCCCAAACCGCAGAAATGATCCGGGAATTAAAATTTAATCAGCCGACCGCTCGGCGCACCTGGCCCGTTCAACTCGGGCTGCTGCTTTCTCTCGCCAGCATTCTCTGCTTCAGTGGTTGCATGACCTCGGCCCGCCGGACGCCGGGCCGGACAGTGATGGAATCTCCGTCAACCGTCCTACCCGCCAAGGTGATTTCGAATTTTTTCGTCGTGGAATCCAAATTCGCCGACGGCAAATCTTACCGCTTCATCATCGATACCGGTTCAACCGCCACCCTGATCACGCCCGATCTCGCCAAGAAATTTGCGCTTAAAGAAAGCCACGGGGCTCCACGCCGCCAAGTCCACGTACGTTCGGCGAACGGAGGCGAAATCGATCTCGAGGCCGTCACGCTGCGCCAGATCAATCTGGGCTCCGCAAAATTCGAAGACGTGCCCGCGCTCATTTTCGATTTCACTGATCTCTCCGGACATCTCGGCCTGCCAATCGACGGCATCATCGGATTTCCGGTTTTCCGGGATACGCTGCTCACCCTCGATTATCCCGGTCAGCGCATGGTCATCGCCGCCTATCCGCAGACCTTGCCGCCACCGCCTCCGCAATCGCCCCGCCTTTCAATCATTCCGTTTAACAACGAACAAGGGACGCCACTGATTCCAATTCAAATGGGTAACGAATCATTCATCGTGCTCATCGATTCCGGCAGTGATGGCAGTTTGAGCATCAATCCCGTTGGCCTGCACCCCCATTTCGCCAACGGGCCGCGGGTCGGCACCCTGATCTCCTCGCTGCAAGGTGACCGTCGTCAGCTCACCGGACGATTAAATCAGGACGTGCTGATCGGATCGCAAACGATTGGAAAACCGGTGGTGGACCTCACGGATCAACTCTCGTCCATCGGCGGCGAATTTTTGCGCCACTTCGTTCTGAGTTTTGACCAGCGCCGCAATCAAGTCAGCTTCTTGCGCGATGCCGACGGCACGGTGTTGATGGAACCACGCCGCAGCACCGGGCTGTCCTTCGCCCGCTCCGCCGTTTATTGGCGGGTCCTCACCGTCATTCCCGATACCCCCGCGGCAAAACTCGCGATTCAGGCCGGCGATCTCTGCATCCGCATTAATGGCGAATTGGTCGCGAAATGGAGTTACGATCGCTACGCAGCCCTCGTGAAATCCGCCGATAAAATTACTTACACCTTGCTCGCCGGCACCAAAGAAACCGACCTCGACGTACCGGTGTTCGAGCTGGTGCCGTAAAGTCGTTTGCCTCGGTTTCGCCCTGCGAACACCGGGGACAAATCCCGCACTCGCAACCGCAACCAACGGGCTCGATCCCCTGGGACGCGCCTCGCGAATCAGAATTGAGATTGAACTTTTTCCGGCACCCGCACGCACTGTCGATCGCGATGCCTGACGAAACCGCCCTCCCCTCCGGCTCCGAGATTCTCCTTCTCGAAGACGACGCGCCCTTTCGCAAACGCCTGGCCGCCTACCTGCGCCATCGCGGGGCCGAAGTAACTGAGGCCAGCCGCATCGATGAAGCCCGCCGACTCCTCCGCGACGTACGCTTTGAATTCGCCCTCGTGGATCTGCACCTGCCCGATGGCACCGTCTTGGAACTTTTGCGCGAAGGCGCATTTTCGGAGAACACCAGTATCGTCGTGATGACCGCGTTTGGCGGCATCAAGGAAGCCGTCGAAGCTATTCGTCTCGGCGCCGGGGATTACCTGAGCAAGCCCTTCGAGCCCGATGAACTGCCGCTCGCCTTCCAACGCGGCCGCACTCTGCGGCGCACCGCGCGCCGTGAAGAGCATCTCTCAAAAGAAAATAGCCGCAAAGCGGACCAACTCTTCTTCGGCCAAAGTCTCGCACCCATCCGCGCGCAACTCGACCTCATCCTCGCCACCGAACGCCGGATGGAACGAAGATTACCTGCGCTTCTCATCGAGGGAGAAACCGGCACTGGCAAAAGCGTGCTCGCCCGTTGGCTGCATCGGGAAGGACCGCGCGCCAGCCAGGCGTTCATCACCATCAACTGCGCCGCGTTGCCTGAGGCCCTCGCCGAATCCGAATTATTCGGCCACGAGCGCGGTGCTTTTACCGACGCGAAGCACGCCCGCATCGGTCTTTTCGAAGCGGCCGACGGCGGCACACTCTTCCTCGACGAGATTGGCTCCCTCGCGCCCGCCACGCAGGCCAAGGTGCTCACCGCCCTCGACGGCGGCACGATCCGGCGCATCGGCGGCACCCGGGAAATTTTCGTCGATGCGCGTCTTATCACCGCCAACAACCGCCCCCTCAGCGAACTCGTGCAAGCCGGTGCGTTTCGCGAAGATCTTTATCATCGGCTAAATCTTCTGCGCATCACGCTGCCGCCGCTGCGCGATCGTGGCACCGATCTCATCCCACTCGCGCGTGATCTGCTCGCCAAGATCGGCGCGCGCCACCGCTTGAAAGGACTCACGATCACGCCCGCCGGCGAAGCCCGCTTGCTCGCCCAGCGCTGGCCCGGCAACGTGCGGGAACTCGCCCACGAAATCGAGCGGGCCGTGATTTTCGGAGCGGGCGCTCCACTTGATTTCGCCGCCTTAGGCAGCGCCGCCCTTGCTCCCGCCGGTGGCTGGCGCAATCCCGCTTGGCGAATGCCCGCAGACGGTTTTTCACTCGACGCCACCATCGACGAACTCATCGCGGAAGCCCTGCGCGAATCAAATAATAACGTCTCCGCCGCCGCGCGCCAACTCAGCGTCACGCGCGATTTTATCCGCTACCGATTATCCGGCGAGAAACCGAGCGCCTGACATTTTATAAACACCAACGATGCGGCCAGGCTGCGGGTACATTCACCCACTGAAGACCTCCGAGCCGGCCGCCTATTGGGTGCATTAACCCAAAAGTGAATGAGCAACGGCTCAACCCGCAGTCCGGAAAATTCCGAATCTTTTTGAGGGGAATACTTTACCAGCCCAGCCACCGAGGTGGCACGCCGACCGCTGAAGAAGTTTGTTCAAAAATAGCCAGCCCACTGACGAACTACCCCACCATGAAAACCGCCCAGTCGCTTGGCTTTAAGCTTTTCCTCTTGGGTTGTGCATTTGGCCTACTCGCGCCAACCGCAATTCTCGCCGCCGATGGTGAAATCACCGCCGTCTGTTCGCGGGTGAGTGACGACTACATTCGGACCACGCTTCCCAGCGGCACATTCGAATCCGAGACCTACGCTTTCGGGGAAGGCGGCAATTGGCGCGGCACGATGAAAGATGCTTCGATCGATAATCTGAAATTCATCGATATTGCCCGGACGATCTCGCAACCCCTGGGGGAGAAAAATTTTATCCCCGCGAAGGATCCAGCCAAAACAAAATTATTGATTATGGTTTATTGGGGCACGACGGCGGGCTCGGCCGAGGCTTCCGATTCTATGGCCTATCGTTCTATGGGCCAATCAAACGGACGCCTGATTAACGCTCAAGGCGCGCTTGCCGCAGCGCAATCGGCGGTCAAAAGAGGAGTCCAATCGGACTCAGCAGAAGCACAACGCGAGGCGGATGCAGCGGGAGACGCCTTCAACTCGGCACTGATGATTGCCGCGATGGAGAATCGTCAGCGTGACCGGAACAACGTGCGAAACGCGGGCATGTTAGGCTACGACTCAACGGGAACAATTGGGACTGATTATGGCCGGAACAATGCCCTAACCGCGTTTCGCGGCCGCCTGCAGGACCTCATCGAAGACATCGAAGAAAACCGCTATTTCGTCGTCTTGATGGCGTACGATTTTCAACTGATGTGGAAGGACAAGAAACCCAAATTACTCTGGGAAACGCGTTACAGCATCCGGCAACACGGCAACAATTTTAATGAACAACTCGCCTCAATGACTGAATCCGCCTCCCGCTATTTCGGTCATGAAAGTCACGGCCTGATCCGCAAGCCACTGCGGCAGGAAAGCATCAAGCTGGACGCGATAAAGATCCTCGATGACGATGTGGATAGAAAATAAATCGCCGATTCTCCCACGGCAATTGAGCCGCCGCACGCAAAATTTTCGGTACCAACCCTCCGCATGAACTATCTACCAACACTAATCCATCGACCCTCATCACGGCTCGCCGCAATCAGCCTGCTCCTCACCAGCGGCCTTATCCCGCCGACCATTGCGGCTTCCGCCGAAGGCGACATCACCGCGGTGTCGTCACGTGTGAGTGAAGACTACATCCGCACCAAAAATGCCGACGGCACTTACCCCCGGGAATTCTACGCTTTCGGTCCCGGTGGTCTGTGGAACAGCAGCATGCGCGATGCCTCCATCGACAAACTTAAATTCATCGATGTCGCGCGAACCATTGCGCTGCCCTTGGCGGATAAAAATTATCTGCCATCGAAGGATCCAGCCCAGACCAAACTATTGATCATGGTCTACTGGGGCACGACCGCCGGAACTAAGGATAGCGTCGCCGTGGGCAATTTTAAACCCGACGCGGGCGCAAACCTCGGCGCGATCCAACAAGCCGCCCAGTCCGGAAGCCGCAACACTGCGGCCACCGGCGGCGGGCTCAATGATGCCAGCCTGGCCATCGCCCTCGCCAGCAATCGCTGGCGCGATATCGCAGACGCCAAAAATGCCAGCATGCTGGGCTATGATTCGGAAGGCGTGATCGGCACCGACTACGGCCGTGGCCTACGGCTCACCGCCCTCCACGTCAAAGTCGATGACTTGGTCGAAGAAATTGAAGACAACCGCTATTTCGTCGTACTGATGGCCTATGATTTCCAACTCATGTGGAAGGAAAAGAAACACAAATTACTCTGGGAAACCCGTTACAGCCTCCGGCAACGCGGAAATAATTTCGACGAACAACTGGCCGCCATGTCGCAATACGCCTCACGCTATTTCGGTCAGAGCAGTAACGGTCTCGTGCGCAAACCGCTGCCAAAGGAAAGCGTCAGACTCGACGAGCTGAAAATCCTCGGCGTCGAGCCGGAGAAAAAATAACCTGGCACGCAACTGGAACGCCAAAGCCTTAAGCTCCACTCTAAAATCAGCCACGACCGACGCGCTCGTTCCACGTGAAAACCATTCCCCTTCCGATCTTCGCAACCCGCCAGCTCTGGGCCCTCGCCCTCGCGCTGTTCCTTTTTGAGGCCCGTGCGTTTGCGACCTCGTCCATCGATCTGATTGTGATCGCAGAGCAGGCTGCACCCGCCGCTAAAATCGCCACGCCGAGTCCGGAGCATCCGGTGTACTACCTTGCTTACGACGCCGGTTTCATTGAGGCGGGCGAACCCATCGCGGGGATTCAGTCACCCTCCCCGAGTGCGGTTGAACAAGCCTTGCACTCCGCCGTGAATTCCGCCGGCTACGCGATTGCAACCGGACAAAATGAACCCTCGATCGTCCTCGTCTACCACTATGGTTCGCTCCGCCCCATCGCCCGAAAGAAATCCGGCGGCACCATCGATTTCAATCTGGAAGCCCGCGTGAATCTGATCACCACGACGGAGATGGCGCGCCAAACTTTCCATTTCATTAGTTATGGCAGCCGATCAAATGCAGGTTTTGTGACGACTAACATCCAGGACTCCTTGAATCTCATCCAAGACCCGCGCTACTATTTTATCGTCGTGGCCTACGACTACGCTGACCTCTGCCGGCAAAAACCAACCGAACTGTGGCGCGTCAAATTGAGCGCCGAGGAAAGGGGCAATGCGTTGGAGGACGTCGTTCCGCAGTTGGCTGCGGCCAGCCAACCTTACCTCGGGGCAAACTTCCCGGATCGCCAGCACGCCTCAATCCCCGCGAGTGCAGCGCGAGACCACGCGCGCCCTGCCCCGACAGCAAATGCGCCCATTCCTTTCCCGCGCCGGGCCGTGGAGCAAATCGATCCACGTTTTATGCGCGCACTCCTGCTGCATGAACGCGCCGCCATCACCAACAGTGACCCTTCCACCTCCGTCAAAAGCAACGCAGCAAAATCGGCGGGTTCACCTGCCGCTGTGGTCAAAGCCAACGGGTCCATCGAGGCAATCGTCGTGGCTGAACGAACCATCGCCGGCGCTGCGGCCAATCTTCCGAAGACGAACAACCCGGTCTACTATGTCGCCGTCCACGGCGGTTATCTCGACTCCGGCGACCCCATCACAGGAATCAAAGCTTCCACCGTCGGAAAAATCACCGCCGAGCTGCACGCCGCTTTGTCATCGGCGGATTACAGCATCGCGACCACTCAGCAGCCACCGTCATTGTTGCTGGTTTACGCCTATGGGCTGCTTGATGCGCCCAGCCCCTCCCAGTACAAGTTTGCCGGGCCCTCACCCATGCCCGGCGGTATGCATGGCGCGCAGGAAGCAGACGCCAAGGGAATCCACTCTCTCATCACCACCACCGCAGAGCGCAGCCAGGAATCTTTTCGACCCTTCAGCGGGCAGCCGGCAAAAGAGTTTCCCCAACTCTCGCGCGCCTTTGTCACCGTTTCAGCGTACGATTTCTCTGATTTCACCCAAGGAAAAGTCACTTTGCGGTGGAGCCTCAAACTCAGCACCCTGAGGACGAGCGGTAATTTGGATGATATTCTGCCGGCCCTGGCTTCTGCGGGCGGTCCATTTTTTGGGCGCAATTTCAAAGCCGAGCAAACGGTCTTCTGCCCCGTGACCCAAAAATCAATTCGCGATGGCCAATCGTCCGACACTCCGCTTTTGCTGCCCCCGGAAATTGAAAAAAGCCTGGACGCGACTTTTCTGAGTAAATACCTGCATCGCGAACGCGCGGCAATTTTCTGGGGCAGCGCGATCCCCAACATCGACGAGACCTTTGACCCGCCGGTACTCGCAGCAGGTTCCTCATTCCCACCCGCCCTGGCCCACCGCATCGCCCAGTACCAGACCGAGAAAGATGCGCTGCAAGCAGCGCTCACCACCAAGCTCCAAACCACTGATCCCGGTCCGAACACGCGGAACGCAATTGATGCATTCAACCGCGATAATGCCGAACGCATTTCCCAACTAGGCCAGACCCGCGAAGACATCCGCAGCCAACTCGCAACCTTAGCCGCCGCCCGACCCAATTCATCAGTAAAATCGCTCGATAATCTCCTGTTTGAATTCGCGGCCGAAGTCCAACGAATGGAGCCCGCCGCCAACGCCACCACTCCTTGAGCGCTTTGCATCACGCGATCCCATGCATCGGCACCGCAACCCCGATCCGCCAGTGACCGGCACAGCCATTTCGGCACCATGACCCGGCAACCGACCCGCCTCTGGCCACTCGCCGCCCTCGCCGGCGTTGTGCTCCTGGGCATTTTCACCGCCATGGTCGTGCACTATCGCAACACGCTGCGAGCTGAAGTGCGCCGGACCATTATCAATCGCGATGCCGCCGTACTCCTGCCCGTCGCATTGCGACAACTGGCCCAAAACGAAAGCGATCACGAAGCGACGACCACCGCCGAACTGCTCGCCACCGTGCTGGATACGGCGCAGCAAAAAAACATGTTGGCCGTGGTGATCTTCGACGCGCAAGGCCGCACGCTGCGCTACGCACCGGACTCGTTGGTGTTCGCGGAACTCCCACTCGAAGTCTACGCGCAGCTCCTCAAGTCGGAACCCATCAGCCGCTATCATCCCGACTTCCCGCTCGCGCGCTATTTCGCGGGAATCAAGCCCACCGAGTCCCAGGCCGACACGCCAGTGCTCGAAGTGCTGTTGCCGCTGTCAGGCGGTGCCCCCGTTCGCATTCTCGGGTTCGCGCAGTATTACATCGATGCGCGCCCGCTCGCCAGTGAGCTCGTCGTGATTGATGAACGCATGAGCCGCTTGACCACCGCCACGCTCGGCATCGGAGCGGCCCTGATCAGTCTGGTCGTGACCCTGGCCTATTTTCTCCTGCGTCGCGCCCAGCGCGTCATCGCCGAGCGCAACGCTCGGCTCATGCGCACCAACTTCGAGCTCACTCTCGCCGTCAAGGCCTCGGCCCTTGGCCAAATCACCTCCCATTTGATCCACGGCTTACAGGGCTCCGTGGCCGGTTTGCGCGCAGTGGTCACCAGCCATGATCACGGTGTCGAGGCCGGCGCTGATTGGGCCAGCGCCGCGAATTACACCGAGCGCATGCAGGAAATGATTCAGGAAACCGTCAGCCTTCTCAGCGATTCGCACACCCACACCTCCTACGAACTCACCGGTCACGAACTCGCCGCCATTATTCGCGAGCGCAATCACGCAGCAGCCAATAAAAAAGGCGTCACCTTCAGGGTCCGCGGAGGATTTGATCACACCCTCGAAAGTCATCGCGGCGGACTTCTCTGCCTCATCGCCAATAACCTGATTCAAAATGCCATCGAAGCCACGGCGGCCGGGCGAAGTGTGACGGTTCTTTTTGAAAATGATCGCAGGAGTGCAACGCTGCAGGTCAGTGATGAAGGCCAGGGCATCCCTGATGAACTCCGCGCGCATCTCTTCGAGCCCGGCCGCAGCGCCCGATCCGGCGGGTCTGGCCTCGGCCTGGCGATCAGCCAACTGCTCGCCCGACAAATCGGTGCGGCGCTCACCCTCGAAGCCACCGGCCCAAACGGCACGACTTTCCTTCTGACCTTGCCCCTCGTGACGCTGTCACCGGGGGAGCGTTGAGTCGCAGCGACCTCAAGACATCTGAAAATTGTTTCCGCCGAAATGGCGGAGCTTGCACCCGATTCAGTCCGCTTCAGTTGCACGCGCTCCGATCCCCCCGCGCCGTCCACCGTGCCCGTTCCCTCCTCGTTCAATCCGCGCGTGCAAGCACGCTGCCTACGCCCAGAAACTGCATCGATCCAGTAACAAGCTGGACCCGTGCTGCGGCAGCAACCATCACTTGTCCGGTTCAACTCCGAGAATCTTCAATTCATCCAGCCTGATACTTTCCGTCTTCATCGGCTTGCGAATTAGTCCGTGGCTTTCCTGGCCGAAATAACGTGAGGCATACGCGGCCATCGCAGACAGTTGCTGATCAAAATTATTCCCGCGCTGCCGGATACTGAAGCGCGTTTCCCAAAGCAATTTGTGTTTCTTCTGCGCCATCAATTTAAAATCATAGGCAAGCAGCACCACAAAATAGCGGCTCTCCCCGATTTCCTCGATCAGATCCTGCTGGCGCACACGCAGTGCCGTCAGCGCCATATTCCGGCCATAATCGGTGCCAACAATTCCCTCCGCGTCGTAACCCAGCATCGCCGCGTTTCGCGCATCAGCCCGATCCCGGACGCGATTCTCCAAGCCGACCTGCGCCAACATCCCGACTTCCGCTCCTGAATTAATATTATCACCGCCGCTCGTACTGACAGAACCCCCTTGCGATGGTGGCGGCGGTGGCGGCGATCCCTTCATCTGCGTAGCAGCGAGATTTTGATAGGCCACCGAGGTGGACGCACCGCCGGTGCCCGCCGTCGTGCCCCAATAAACCATGATCAACAGCTTCGTCTTCTCCGGATCTTTCGCCGGTACATAATTTTTGGCGTAAAGCGGAATCGCGATCGTACGCGCGACATCCATAAATTTCAGTTTATCCATCGATGCGTCCGGCGCATCTCCACTCCACACTCCGCCTTCGCCAAACGCATAAGACTCCGGCTCGAATCCACCACCCGGCAGCGGCGTACGGACGTAATCGTCACTCACCCGCGAAGCCACTGCCGTGACCACCGATTCGTCAGCCGCTCGGACTACCGGCTGCACCAGTAGAACCAGCCCACAGACCATCACCCAGCCCGGCAGTCGAGAGAAACGCCCAATCGAAGAGCTAAACTCGAAGGAAAAAATTGTATTAGAGTTCACGTCACTCACTGGCTAAACCTAGAGGGCAAGCCGGGCAAATTTTAATTCAGCGACGCCCTCAATCGCTTTGCCATTTTCCAAGGCGGGATAAAAACGCACATGGTTGATCAGCGCACCCACCACGTCATCCACTGGTCGTGAGCAATTGGTATCAAAATAGGCCTTCGCCGGCAGGCCGTCCTTCGACACCTTCACATAAAAGGCTTGTTCCAATTGCGCCGCGCTGAGCTGGGCACTGACCACGGGCGTAAGCTTGCCCACGATCGGGCTCGCGGGCGCAGTCGCCCCTTTATGGCTGCCCAAATAGTCCATGAGCGCGTAAGCGAAAGCTTCGTCGCGCGTCAGCGCAACGCGCTTCGGGGCGACGTCGGTCGCGACCTCGCGGCCCCGGTTATAAACATGCACTTGGAAATCCAGCATTTCAAAGCCCCGCGGAAAACCTCCGCGTTCAATATGAACTTTCCTTGGCGCACTCGTAATCGGCTTCAATGGCTGGGCATAGATCCAATTCGCCACACTCCCCGGCTTCGCTTCCTTCTCCCGATATTGCGCCAAGAACACCACATAGGGACTGTTCAACGGCTCCTCCGATGAAATTTCGAACGTGACATCCATCGCATCAAACATGCCTTCGCCATCCAAGTACGCTGCCGATTTATTAAAACTTGCCCCAACCGCCGCACTTGCGCTCTGGGCTTTTTGAAAAGCCACCAGCTGCGCGGCAATCTTTTTTTGGTCCGTGCCGGGAGGCGCATGGGAATCGGTTTTACCGCTGGCTGCACTCACCATTTCGCCGTTCAGATCGCCAGCAGTGATCTGATTTTGCGCTGCTACGCTATCGGAATAGTTGACCTCCGCCGAGGCCAACCCGCGCTCCAGTTGAGCCGTGGGACTATTTGCCAAAGTGTAGCTTCGCTCACTTTTAAGATTCGTCACCGTGGCCGACGTGCCCGTGAGCTTAAGCGACCGCTCCACCTTCAATACAATATTCGCCCAGTCTGCGGCCACCCGAACGTCCTTGCCGTCGACCTTAATTACAAACCCACCCGCGAGGACGTCCTGGACGCGATATAGTTTTTTATTCTGTTCGACGGACATGTCCGCGCCCATGAAGAGCGCGTGCGTCTTCGGCTCAACCACCACCGCAGGTTTCAATTCCGCCGCTGAAACCAGCGTCGCAGCCCAAACCGCGCCCAGTGGAAACAACCGCCAACCGGATTTTAGTAACGCGAAACAGTTAATCGGGTGATTTTTTTTCATGGTTAGAATCGGTTGCTTTTGCTCGTCAGCTTATTCGCCGGCGTTCTAAATTATAAATTCAAGCGCGAAAATTTCAACTCGGCCACACCCTCGACCGGCTTTCCCTTTTCCAACGCCGGATAAAAACGGACGTTCGCCGCCAAGGCCGCCACGGTCTCGTCCACCGGCTGGGAGCAATTCGTATCCAAATACGCCCCCATCGGCAGACCCGCCTTGGAGATCTTCACATAGTACGCCCGATCGAACTGTTCCGCACTGAGCCCGGACCGGGCTTCCGCGGGCAACTTTCCCATCACAGCCTTACCTGGCAGCGTAGCCGCCTTGTGGCTGCCCACGTAATCAATCATAAGATAGGTAAACGCTTCCGACTGCGTCAGTGGAACCTGTTTTTCCGCGACGTTGGTTCCGAGCTCCTGCGCGCCATCGAACACATGAATCTGATATTTTTCTAAGATGAAACCAGGGGGAAACCCGCCCTTGCGAACACTGAATCGCCGCGTCTCGGCACCCAACGAATCCAACGCTGAGGCGTAAATCCAATTGTGCAATTCACCCGGTTTTTCCGTTGGCGAACGATACTGTGCCATCACCACCACATACGGATTGCTCATCGGCTTACCTGAGGAAACTTTAAACCCCACGTCGATCGCATCAAATTGTTCTGCCCCGATCTCATCCTGCATCTTCCCGACCATCGAGTTGTCCTTGCTGAAACTCGACAAGGATGCCGCGAAATTGTGATCCACCCCTACCTCAAGGGCGCGAACGTTACCGGTGGGGAAACCGGGTTCCACACTGCCGCCCCTGATCGCCTTTTCCATCATGTTGCCCATCATCCTGGCGCTATCCAACTGCGAGTTGGACGTGGCCATCGCGTCTTCCGCCGCCTGCGCGCCACCTTGTTGCGCCATGAATTTTTTCACCGGATCATTGCCCGCGGTGTACGCTCGTTCCACTTTGAGCTGGTCGATTGAGACCGAGGTGGCCGTGAGCTTGAGCGATCGATCCACCTTCAGCTTAACCGCCCCCCAGTCTGCGGGAATTTTCACTTCACGCCCATCGACCTTGATCACAAAAGAACCGCCCACCACGCCCTGCACGCGATAGAATGCTTTGTTTTGTTCCACCGAAATATCCGCTCCCATGAAAAACGCGTGCGTCTTCGGCTCAGTCGTCTCCGCCGGCTTGGGCTCCACCGCCGAAACCAAGGTTACCGCCACTGCGACGCCCACGGGCAACAGCCGTCGGGCGGATTCCAACAAAACCGGATAACCGGCCTGGAGAATATTTTTCATGGGATAAATCAGCCGTTTTTGCCGATCAGGGTTTTGACGCGCACGAGATAATCTTGGACCGCGTCGGTTTTTTCGATGCTCAAAGCCTTCTGCAAATATTCCACGCACTTGTCGTAATGCCGGATCTGGAGCTCGAGGTTCGCCAACTCCAAACTGGCGCGATAGGTGGAATCGGAAATTTGATACGCCGATTCAAAAGCAAAGGCGGCGTGAATCAAATCGTCTTCATTCGCGTACGTGCGGCCGAGGCTGAGCAACGCCGGTCCATTGAGCGGCGCCGTCTGCAAAAGTTCCTGCAATTCCTTGCGTGCCTCTGCCCACTGCCGCCGCGCAGCCAGCAAATCAGCGCGGTCCTGCAGATAAATCAGGCGGCCCGCCGGGGTCAGTCCCGTCTTCAGTCGCGCGAGCACTTCCTCCGCCTGCGGCAGCCGTCCACTCGCGATCAGCACCTGCGCGAAATGCAGCAACTTCCGCTCGCCGACGTCCGGAGTGGCCGCAAAAATTTTCTGATAAATATCGGCCGCCTCCACATTGAATCCCTGCTCGGCGTAAAGATCCCCCAACAGATTCAATTCATTCTGCCCAGCAATCCCGGCTCCGACCGAAGCCTCCAACATAATTATCGCCTCCAGCTTCCGATTGTCCGCGAGGAGAATGTTCGCGTGCGCGAGCCAGAATTCGGCCTTGGTTGGCTGCAGTTTAATCAGCGTCTTCACCAATGACTCGGCGCGACCATATTGTTTCCCCTGAATGTAAACGCGGAGCAAACCCTCCATCCAAACCGCATTATCCGGATCGCCCGCCAACGCCTGCATGTACGCCATCTCTGCCCCAACCACGTTGCCGCCGCGCTCCAAACAGTAACCCAGCAAACCCAACGTGGCCGGCTCATGATCACCCAGCGTAACCGCCTTGGAAAAACACGGCTGAGCCGCCGCATATTTGTCCGCTGAATAATAAAGCACCCCAAGATTGGTCCACGCGCGGATAAACGAGGGGAAATGTTTCACCGCACTGAGATAACGCGCCTCCGCCTTGTCGATCTGGCCGGCGGAATAATAGACATTGGCGAGAATGAATTCAAACGCCGGACTCGGCGCCTCCTTGTCACCCATCATCGCCTCAAGCAATTTCAACGCGAACTCCGGGTTGGAAGAAAGACTGCTCACGACCTTTTCATAGATGGCGTATTCCTCGGCCGTCATCTCCGGCTCCTTCTCCTTCAGGAAACTGTTCGAACTATTGATAATCCGCTTGGGATCGAGCTTCGCGCCGTCGCTGCCGGTTTCATAAATTTTCCCGAGCTCACGATTACGCACCCGATCAAGGATCGAGTCATCACTGGAAAGCCCCGCGACGGTCCCGGACAGAGTAACGGTAAGGAAAAAGATTAAACGCGAGAATTTCATAGCATTAAGTTTGAAAGCGGGAACCCGCTCCTCGTTTCACACTGATCACCTGCTCGATCAGACAACGGACTTTCTTCCCCCCTTTCTTCGCCGGCGAGAAAGCCCACTCTTTGATGTATTCAAGCATCAGTTTATCGAACTCTGAATTATTTGAAGACTTCGTCAGCCGGATATGGGTAGCCTCTCCGGTGGGCTCTATGACGACCATCAAGGTGACCCGGAGCAACCCGTCACTCAACACTTGCTTGGAAATCTGAATATCCGAGTGATCCAAAACCACCGGCGGTTGATCCACATCGCTTTTTTGATAGATGTGCTTAGCGTCGTAAATAAAGTCCATCTTCGGTTTGAAATCCGTCAGCAACGGACCAACCCGCGCATTCACCGGCGGCGTTTTCGACATTTCCTCCGGCAGTATCGCCGAGAGGTCAGGCGGACTGACCGCAATTTTCACCGAACTGTCGGCGGGCGATAAATCAAAACCCGGCATCGGGGTCAGATCTGGCTCAGGCTCGGAAGGCGTCACGGGCAAAGGGGGCGGTTCGATCGGCATCAAGGCGACCCGGAGATCGTCGAGCTCCGGCGGCGGGTGGGCCGGCGAACCCTTTTCGTAGCGCGCGATGCCGAGAAACAGCCCGAGCGTGAATCCGACGCCGAGAAGGAACCCCACCACCCGATGACCAAACCCCGCTCCCCGAACGGGAGTGGAGAGCGACCAATCATCGGCGGTGGCGTCACGGGGCATTTTCTCAGGGACCATCGGCCCGGGTCGTGGCAAATTGCACGTGTTGAATGCCGGCGCGCTTGGCCTCGGCGTAAACTTCGGCGAACACCCCGTGGTTGCTTGCGCGGTCCGCCCGAATAATCACCGACGGCGCACGCCCGATGGCCGCCTGCTTCACCAGCCCGGCGATCTGATCGGCGCTCACTTGCTGGCCGTCAAAAAAAATCCGGTTGTCCGCGGCAATCGCGATCAACAGGGAATTTTGCTCGGTGACCAGCGTACCGCTCACATCCGGTTTTTGCACCTCGATGCCGGGATCATTCACGAAGGCCGTGCTGATCATTAGAAAAATCAACAGCACCATAATGCAATCCACCATCGGCACCATGTCGATGTGCGTGCTCTCAAACCGGTTTTTTCCCTGGCCGCGTCCGATCATGGCGACAGGCCCTCCACTGCGCCGGTTTCCAGTTGATTCAATTCTTGCGTGCCGCGGTGCACCATCCGGTGAGCCAGATAAACCAGCAGGAGTGCCGGAATCGCGACCGCGAGCCCCGACTCGGTCGCAACCAACACTTCGGAAATACCGTGCGCCAGGCCTTCCATCGATTTCTCCCCCACCCGCTCGGCGAGACTGTTAAACGTTTTCATCATCCCGCTAACCGTGCCGAGCAGACCAAGCAACGGCGCGGCCGCGATCATCGCGCCGAGGACTCCGCGCTGCTGACGAAACGCTTCCTGCACTTCCTGCTGGCGGCGGTGTAAGACCCGCAATTGCTCCGGCGAAACGTGCGGACCGATCTTCAGATGCCGCCGCTCCTGACGCAGCCACAGCAACAAATGAAAACAGCGCGCATACAGCAGCACCGAGAGCCCCATGATCGCAATCATCACGGGGCCGCCCTTCGCACCAAGATCGAGCAGATCCTTCATGCCGGGACCGACTCCTTCGCCGGTAATTTCTGTTTTTCAGCGCGCGCCGCAGTGACGAATTCCAACGCGTACCGTTCCAGCAACGAAAGATTTTTCTGAATCCGCTGCGACAAAAATCCGTGCGCCACGAGCGTCGGAATTGCCACCAACAAACCCAGCTCAGTCGCGACCAGCACCTCGGAAATGCCACTCGCCAACTTGCCCGCGTTACCGGTGCCGAAGACGGTGATCAAAGTAAACGTCCGCACCATGCCCGTCACCGTCCCCAGCAAACCCATCAGCGGTGCCGCAGTCGCAATCACCGCCAGCAGCGGCAGCCAGCGCTCATAATGCAGGCGCTGGCGCAAAAGCACGGCGGTCAGCCGCTCTTCCAATAATTCCTTGGTTTCGTGGCGGTATCTCAACCCGGTGGTAAACAAATCGCGGGTCGTCTTCTTGAGCAGATGCACCAATTGCCCCGCTTCTTGCGTGGCGACGGCATTGAGGCATCGCTGCACGACGCGCGAGTCGTCCACGCCCATCCGGGATAGATCATAAATCTTTTGCCCAATCAGTCCGAGTGAAAGGAGACCGACACAAAGAATCGCATACGAAACGATGCCGCCTTTGTTGATATGCTGCCACACCGTCCCTTTTGTTTCCTTCAAGCGCAGCGCTTTCCCCGCCGAGGCATCCGCGAAAATCGTCCCGGGCTTGCCTTGAAAAAACGCCTCGACCGCGGCGGGTTTCCAGTCGGCCAGTGGGTAAACCACCGCCCGTCCCGTGCCTTCCCGCATGCGTACCGTGCCCGCGATCGCGCCTTGCTCGGTGCTGAAAAATGCTTCGGGACCAACAAACGCAAACGTCCCATTCACCACCTTGCTATCGCCATCAATCAACGACGCACCAACCGCCCGATAACCGCCCAACGATTGCTGCACCTGCTCCAACAAGAGCGTCGCCACGTCCACGGCTTTTTGTCCGCCCGCCAACTTGGCCGGATCGTTGAACGCATCCCGGAGTGCTTCTATTTTTGTCGGGAGAAACTGTTTTTCGCCGGGCAGGAGACCGTCTTCGTAGACACTCAGACTGTCATGCGCGAGGGTGTTCAAATAACTCTCATTCTTCCGCACGCTGTCGGCTTCGCGACTGAGCTTGCGATGGATTTCCCCGGATTGTTCCTGCGCCGTTTCAAACCGGGTGGTTTCTGTTTCAGCGACAATGATCCGATCTTCCGCGGCGCGAATGGCTTTGAGCAGCGGCGTCTTTTCCTTCGCGATCCGCTCGCGCGTCTGGATGAGTTCCTCGTTGGCGTGGGTGAGGCGCTGGCCGTATTCCAACACGGCCCGCTTCATCGTGTCGTCAATGGATTCAGCGGCCGGCAGCAGTGCTGCGCCGAAAAGAAAAACCGCGAGACCGAGAACAAGGAAAGGTTTCATGCGCGATTATTTTTTCAAGGTGGCGACACTTTTATTAGTCAAGCTGACCGGCACCTCGACAAATTCCGGCTCACTCTTACCGCGATAAATGGCGATGAGCCTGGTCACGTGATCAGCCGCGTCCGCGACTGGTGCCCATTGCCAGCCCTCCGGCCCGGGTGAGCCGAACCAGACTTTTCCCGCCGATCGATCCAAAGCGTAGCCATGACTCAAGCCCCAATAAATCACTTCCAACTGGCGCGCCGATCCATCGCCACCAAGTTTCAGGATTTCTTCCTCACAGGTAATGCTCCGATTAAATTGCTGGCACCGGTTCAGCATCGTCATCGTCAGTTGCATGCGCACGCCCAGGGTCAGCTCCGTTTCCGCCAGACTCTTGTAAGACATCGCCAAAGCGTCGGACAGGCGGGGCGGCAGCGAGCGCCGCAGTTGAAGCAACTGGGCGCTGGTCGCCTTCAATTGCTCTTCGACCGATTGCAATCCGGCGGTCGCAGTCTTGTTGGAATTTTCCAGCGCGGCGAGATCATCGCGGTCCTTCGCCGTCTTGGTTCGCAGGTAATCGCGCTTAACCTCCAGGGCTTGGGCGCGCTCCGTGAGGCCGTGCACCATCGAGTCGAGAAGCTGGCGCTGCGTGGTCCATTCGGTTTCGAGGCGCGCCGTCTCCGCGCGGACCTTGAGCCAATCGCCCGCTGATTTCTCGACCGTCTCGAGGGAGGCGGATTCAGCGCCGTGCAGCGAACCGGCTAGCAACGCCAACAACCAGAGACGAGACACGTAACGAAACAGGGCAACGTTCATGGGCAAGGGGGCAGCACTCGTGCGCTGAGACCAACGAAGGGGCGAGGTCGCGCGCAGCGGAATAGGATTCAAGTAAAAGCGTAGCGGGATGGGAACGCCAAGAGAATTCCGATTTAGCCCAACACCAAACAACACCCCGTGCGAGCATCGTGCCGTCCGCGACGACCGTCGCAGCCTTCGCCGGCCGTCGCACCTATCATCCGGGGACAATCAATTCCACCACCCGGCCCATCGGGCCAGCCAATGATCGCATTGGGTTTATCGATTAACGCTGACGCACTCGAACGAGCTATACTGCGCGCCTTCATCCCATGAATTACTTCCATCA
>JANYFP010000402.1 GCA_025362555.1 Verrucomicrobiota bacterium | reverse complement strand
CGGAGCGCGTGCGCCGGCCTTCGCCACGGCTTCGGCCCGACAAGAGCACGCTGGCCTGCTTGTGAAGGAGATTGTCTCGCGAAGGATTCGAAGGGCGCGAAGGTTGGACTTGGATTTTATTTCGTGTGTTTGGTGTGTTTCGTGGTGGCACCTCTGTGCTCATGTGGCGGAGGCCCCTCGTGGCTGGGCGAACTGGCCTACCCCGACAGCGTGGCGCGCGGTCCCCTATTCCATTGCGCCGATTGGCTTGCTTGATAATTTTTCTGCGCGATGACACCCCTCCGCGCGCTTTCAAGATTTCGCCGAACGATTGCTGCAATCGGGCTCAAGCTATTTTCACGCGCAAGCGGCCACCACCTACTCCTCGCCGCATTTTTCCTGCCCGCCACAAGCGCGGAAGCCGCAGCCCCCTTCACCACCGTAAAAGAATTGCAGGCGATCAACTACTGGGATGTGAGATACCAGCACCCGATTCAACTGTCCGGCGTCGTTACCCTGGTCGATGCCACGCGACGAATGGTTGTACTGGAAGACCCCACCGGCGCTGTAGCCGTCGCCGTTGATCAAATCCCCGCTTCGATCGTCGCGGGGCAGCGCGTCACGTTGACCGCGCCCGACTGCCAGCCTTATTTCGCGGCGCTGCCGGATTATCCCGACCGGCCGACCAGGAGCAGCTTTCTGCCGAACCTCGAAACGGTCCCGAACCAGGCGCAACACTACATCGCGCGATTGCGCGCGTATCTTCATCCGCCTCGCACCGGCACCTATAGTTTCTGGATCGCGAGCGACGACACGTCCGAATTGTGGCTGAGTTCAACCGCGCAAACCGGCGACGCCACTCGGATTGCCCTCGTCAATAGCTGGACCAAACCCCGCGATTGGGGCGCGTCCGCCATGCAACATTCCCCACCAATCACATTGGAAGCCGGCAAACCGTACTACCTCGAAGTACTCCACGAGCAGAGGGATGGAGACGATAATTTGAGTGTGGCTTGGGCAGGGCCGGGTCTCAGTCAACAGGTGGTAGCCGGAGAATATCTCAGTCCGTGGCGCAACGGGGAAAGCGAGAACGGCGGCAAGGAAGCTCAATCGATGCCAGTCGCCTTGCCATCCGACCGAGTGACCCGGGATATTTGGCAAGGAGCTGCGGTCGACGGCGTCTGGAGACTGACGAGCGATCGGAAATTCAAATCTTTTCTCACGGTAGCAAAAGCGGAATTTACGACCCTGGGCAGAGGAACTTTCCCGCTCCCGCGATCAGTTCAAATTGAACAACCGTTGTCCGCCGACGACCTCTACCGCTGGAGCGCCGTGCAAGGAACGGTGGATTTTGTCGCGCAGGAAAACGACTCCCTGATTTTGAATTTGTTCGATGGAGAGAAACGTCTCCGGGCGGTCATTCAGCATTGGAAAGGGGGTGAACCGCAGCGGATCAAACATCGGCAGGTCCGGTTCGAAGGGGTCGCCGAAGCAAGCTTGAATGCGGCCGGCGAACCGGTCCTCGGCACGTTGTGGGTCTCAACGGCCGACCGGATTCAGGCCATGGACCCGGCACCGGTTTCAACCCAATTTCGCCCGACGACAATTTCCGAGTTACAGTCCGTCGACGAACGATGGTCGCGGGATCAACCCGTGAGCCTCAGTGGCGAGGTCTTTGCAGGAGCAGGAACCCGCGAACTCGTGCTGCGCGATAGCGGCACCTTTGCCGGTTACGTGTCGGAAGACGGCGTGGCCTGGCAGCCATTGGGGCCCACGGCGGATATTCCGATGGGGCCATCCGTTTACGCCGGCCTGGCGGTCAATTCCAATTCGAACCAAGAAGTCGCGACCGCCACCTTTGATTCCGTGACGGGCCTTTCCCCCGAGCCCCAATCCTCGGCGATCGGTCTGCCACCGGCGAGCGCCAGCCTGACGGCCAGCAGGTCGACCTTTGTGGTCAAAGACCAAGGTCAGTCCATCTGGGACATTCCCGATCAATTCCATTTTTCGCATCAGCGTCTCGACGGCGCGGGAGAGTTCATCGCCCGGATCGTCGATTTCAAAACGACGGAATTAAACGCCAAGGCCGGAATCATGATGCGCGAAAACCTCGAGCCTGACGCCCAGTTTGTCTCTCTGGTCCACACCCGCGGCAATGGCGTTCAACTTCAATGGCGCCGCAAGGCCGAGGGCGTCGGCCCGAAATCCACGCTGTACCACAGCATGCAACCGCCCTTCTGGCTCAAACTGGCCCGCCGGTATTCGACGATCAAAGTCACTCTCGACAAAATACCTGACGTGACCCCTGGACAAATTGTGACCGTCATCGGATATCCCGCTTCCCAGGACGGAATCTCCCGGCTGGTCGACGCCTCCTGCCGCATCTCCACCGAGGAACTCAAAGGTCCGCCCACGTGGTCGCGCCCATTGCTGGAAATCGCAAAAATCAGCGAGGCTTTCCGTCCCCCCAATAATTTGGACATGTTCCGGGTCCGCGGCGTCGTCACTTTTTCCGGGGACGTCGATGGCCACCATTATTTGGCCGTGCAGGATGGCACTGGCGGCACCTTTATTCATTCGCGCGACAACCTGATTAATCCGCTCGCCCAAGTCGGACAGTGGTTGGAAATTCACAGCAATCCCGGATGGCACCCGCCTTCGGCGGATTTCTTCGCCGACAATATCATCGGCCTTGGACTTGGCCTCGAGCCGCGACCTTTGCGCCATCCGCTGGAATATTTATTACCGAGACAGGGCGAGGGCAGTTGGATTGAAATCGAGGGCATCGTGCGCTCCGTCGGAAGATCGGGCGTGATGCAGGTAAAACAAAACGGCGAAACACTGGCCGTCTTCGTCAACCAAACCCCGCGGGAAAGCCTCACCAGTTGGATCGATGCGTTGGTGCGCATCCGCGGCGTGATTTCATTTCCCAATGAAAAGGAACCGCTCCTCCTCGTGCCCGGCCTGAAGCATATTGAAATGGTCGAGGCCACGAGCGCACATTCATCGACCCTCCCGGCGCAGGCCATCAGCGCGTTTACTTCCACGAAACTAATCAATCAATCACTGCACCGGGTGAAAATCACCGGCACGGTAATCGGTCAGGAACGTGATTTCATTTACGTGCAAAAGGACGGAGCCGGCGCCCGGATCGAAACGGATTCAATCGCGCCGCTGCCCTTGGGTGAAGAAATTGAAGCCGTCGGATTTCCCGATTCCGCCGAGGACAAATCCCTCACCCTCGCCAACGCCAGTGTTCGCCGACTTGGCGCCGGCAAGCAGCCGGAGGCATCCGTGGTCACGCTCGATGAACTATCCGGGGGTAAATCCAGCGGAAAATTAGTGCGGGTGGAAGCCATCCTCCAGGGCAACAGCGTCACCGACACCGATCAACTCGTGGAACTTCACGCCGGCCAACGCACGATTCGCGCCACGCTCACCGGGTTAAGCCCTCTCCTGCCCTCGCCGCCCGCCGGCAGCCTGGTCGCTGTCACGGGCTTAGGCGTGCCCGACACCAGTCGCTCAGCGTGGCTGCGGCACTCCGGCGATCAGCCCGAATTGTTGCCCATCAAAATTCTACTGCG
Source organism: Verrucomicrobiota bacterium (assembly GCA_025362555.1). Classification (GTDB taxonomy): domain Bacteria; phylum Verrucomicrobiota; class Verrucomicrobiia; order Opitutales; family Opitutaceae; genus Lacunisphaera. Next base: position 11,148 of record JANYFP010000402.1, on the reverse strand, counting down.
CTCACCGGACGATGTGGTGGTGTTGCAAAAACCACGCTGGTGGGTGGTGAAACGCACGCTCTTAATTACCGCGATCACCGGCCTCGGTTGCTTGCTGGTCAGTTGGTGGATTCACCTGCTCCGCCACCGGGTCGCGCAACGCACGACGGAATTGGCGAACGCGATGGCCAAACTGAAACGCGAAACTCAAATGGCGGCAACGCTCGCCGAACGCGACCGCCTCGCCGGTGAAATCCACGACAGCCTGGCCCAAGGTTTCAATGGCCTCATTCTGCAACTCGACACCACCGCCAAGTTATCCGATTGCCCCGACGACGTCCGCTCAGGCCTGAGCCTGGCGCGCAGCATGGTTGCGTTCAGCCGTACCGAGGTGCAACACGCGGTTTGGGATTTACAATCCCCGCTGTTGGAAGACGCGAATCTCGGCACCGCTTTGACCAAAATGGCCGAGCAACTGAGCACCGAAACGCCGCGGATCTCAATCGCCCTGACCGGTGCAGTTCGAACGCTCCCCTCTACAATCGAACATCACCTGCTGCGCATCGCGCAGGAAGCGATCACCAACAGCATCAAACACGCCGAGGCCCGTGTCATCGAAGTCATCGTCCACTACTCGCCCACCGAAGTTAACCTGTCCATCCGCGATGATGGCCGCGGTTTCGTCACCACCCAAATCTTCACCGCCGGCCTCAGCCATTTTGGTCTGCGCAGTCTGCGGGGACGCGCCAAAAAAATCGGCGGTGAGATGACCATCGCCAGCGAACCTGGCCGCGGCACCGTGGTCACCATCCAAGTCCCGACCGTTACGGAATAATCTTATCATGCCTCCTTCGCCCATCGTGCCCAAAATCAAAATTCTCCTCGTGGACGACCACATCCTCATGCGCATTGGACTGGCCTCCGCGACCAACAACGAGCCCGACATGGAGGTAGTCGCCGAAGCCGAAGACGGTGTGGAAGCGATTGAAGCCTACCGGGTGCACCACCCGGACGTCGTCGTCCTCGATATGCGCATGCCCAAGAAGAACGGTCTCGAAACCATCGAAGCTTTACGGCGCGAATTTGGCTCCGTGCGCATTCTGGTTTTGAGCAACTATGCCGGCGGCGACGATGTCAGCCACGCGCTGAAAGCGGGCGTGTGCGGCTACGTCGTAAAAGACACGCGCCTGGAGCAACTGCTCTCAGCCATTCGCACGGTCCACGCGGGCGAACAATATCTGCCGGCGGAAATCGCGCGGCACCTGACTGGCCGGATCATCTCGCAATTATCCAAGCGCGAAATGGAAGTATTGACGCTGATCGGCCGCGGCCAGAGCAACAAAGAAGTCGCCTCCACGCTCCACCTCGTCGAAGGCACGGTTAAACTTCACGTAACGAGTATCCTCTCGAAACTCGGAGTCGCCGATCGCACGCAGGCTGTCCTGGTCGCGATGAAACGGGGCATTTTGCAATTGGACTGACGCGAGATCCATTCAGTCTCGGCCGCAAACCGCGTTTTGCCTGTGACGGAAAAGAAACTCAGCTGTAGAGGGGCTTTATGCGCCGATTGGAATACCGCATTTTCTTCCTGCGTCCAAGATCGGGGCGTGAAGCCCCTCCTACAGCTCGGCATATGAGCCATTTCCTAGGAGTCGAAATACTGGCGCAATTGTAATCCGTGGGTGGAGTGCCTTGACCCCAAGGCGCTTCATAATTCTCGCTCTCAAGTCAGCCGTCGTCTTCTACTTTGGCTCGGCGAACCAGCGGGTTGGGGTCATTCTGCTGGCCAGCAGAACGCCCCACCTCCTATGGCATTGTTCCGGTTGCGGCGGAGCTGGGGTCCAAATTTCACTCGCGTCGGTCAGTGGTATTGAAAGGTGTAACTCGGTCTCCGGACGCGTTGGGTGCAGTGCGCGCCCACGAGCAAAGGGCCGGCGCACCTCCCGCATTGCGCTTTCCGCGCGCACTGTTTTTCGTGACGGACGTGGACCCTATGCCTGCCCTTCTCCCCGCCGAACGTCTCCGCCGCCAAATCGGTTTCATCACCGAAGTGGACAAATTAAAGGAGATCTTCCGGCAAACCATCGTCACGCAGAGCCGTCGCGCCGAAAACAGCGCCGAGCATTCCTGGCATTTTGCGCTGATGATCATGGTGCTCGCCGAACACTCCAATCATCAGCCACTCGATGTACTGCGCATTCTGAAAATGGTGCTCATCCACGACCTCGTGGAAATCGACGCCGGCGACACCTTTGCGTACGACACCAAAAATATGGCGGATCAGCACGAACGCGAAGCACGCGCCGCCACCCGCATTTTCGGGCTGCTCCCGCCGGATCAAACCGCGGAGTTCCGTGCGCTGTGGGATGAATTCGAGGAACGCCGGACGCCTGAGGCGAAATTCGCCTGCGCCTGCGACCGCTTTCACCCGATGTTGCTCAACTGCCTGACCGATGGGCACGCCTGGCAAAAACACGGCATCACCCAGGATCGCGTACTGGCCCGCAACGCCCACGTCGCCGACGGATCACAAGTCATTTGGGAATACGCCGTGCGCATGATCAACGAAGCCGTCGACGCCGGCCACCTCGCGCCCGCGCCAAAACCACATGGCTAAAACCGCGTCCGCCAACCCTCCCGCGCCCGCCGTCGCCCGTTCATCAAAACAATGGATCTTTAGCCCGCTGCTCGATTTGCTCGTGGGCTGCGGAGCGTGGTCGCTGCCGCTGCTCGCGCTGACCTTTTATCTCGGCCAACGCAACGCCGTCACGCTGTCGTTCGCGTTCTACTTTCTCGGGGTGTTTTGCAACCAGCCGCATTACATGGCGACCGTTTACCGGGCCTACCGCACCCCGGAGGATTTCAACCGCTACCGTTTCTTCACCGTCTATGTCACGGTGTTCATTGTCCTCACGTTGCTCGTGGTCCATCTGGCGCCCGCGCTGTTTCCGTGGCTGCTGACATTTTATCTCACGTGGAGTCCCTGGCATTACACCGGACAAAATTTCGGCATCTCCCTGATGCTCGCCCGTCGCGCGGGCGCGCAACCGACGAACCAGGATCGCACTCTTATCTGGTGGTCCTATTTCGCCTCCTATGCCGTATGGTTTCTTGCGCTGCACAACACCAGCACTCCCGGCGACGTAAACCTCCTCATCTTGCCCATTCCGGCCGCCGTGGCCCAAGTTGGTAAATATTTTTTTCTCGCGGTTTATCTGGTCGCTGGCGGCATCGGTCACTTCCGATTGGTCCGGCAGATTGGCGTCCGCGCCATGGCCGGTCCGTTAACGATGTTTGTGACGCAATTCCTTTGGTTCCTCCTGCCGGAACTCGTGCGTGTCACGACCCATTTTCAATTTTCCCCGACCTACGCCAGTGCCGGCATCCTCGCCTTCATGCATTGCGCGCAATACCTCTGGATTACGACCTACTACGCGCAACGGGAACGCACCGCCTCATCCACCGCTCCGAAAAATAACCACGAACCGACTGCCGCCTTCCGCTTCAGTTCGTATTACCTCATTCTGATTCTGGGCGGCATCGCCCTCTTCGTGCCCGGACCATGGCTCGCCAGTCGCGTGTTCGGACATGATCTGGTTGAAAGCTTTTTCATTTTCTCTGCACTGATCAACCTGCACCACTTCATTCTCGACGGGGCCATCTGGAAGTTGCGTGACGGGCGCATTGCCCGCCTCCTCCTCGGCCGCAATCCCCCCGTTGAAGAATCCGGCCAAGCCCCGGGAACAGACGGCGCGCGTTCCCCGCTTGGCTGGCTGCTCGGGCCCAAGCCCGTCGCCCGCACCGTGCGATACACGGCCGGAGCCACGCTGCTCGCGCTCGCCGCACTTGATCAAACGCAGTTCTGGCTGACCCTGAAAAATTCGAGCCAACCGGCATTTGCCCTCGCACAATTATTCAATCCGCAGGACACCCGCGTCTATTTTCAACACGCGAAGCAACTGGCCGCCATCGGGAAAAACACCGAAGCCATGGATGAACTCCGTCACGCCATCGCGATCAATCCCCGCAACGCACCCGTGCAGCACCTGCTCGGCGAACTACTCTACCGGTCCGGCGATACTGACGCCGCCCTGGCCCACTACGACCACATGACCGTCCTCTTTCCGCCCGATCACGTCGTACTCGTGAATCGCGGATTGCTCGCCGCGAAACGTGGGGACACGACAAAATCGCGCGAGTCCTTCGAAGCCGCGCTCCGTCTTTCGCCGGACGACACCGGCCTGCACCTCTACCTCGGCCAGGCACTCGAAACCGGCGGAGATTTATCCGGCGCGATCAACCAATACGCGCTCTATATTCATTTGCATCGAGACGACATGAACGCACCGGAAGTACTGCCAAACTATCTTCGTGCGGGCCTGAAACTCGGCGAAATTTCCCTCCGACGAAACGAGCGAGAGGTGGCGGTAAATTGGTACCGCCGCGTCGCAGAGTTCGCCCGACAAACCGGACGCACCGAAGAGTTGAACCTCGCCGAAGCGAACCTCCGCGCGCTGCAAGCCGCACGATGACGGGACCGACACGGCGCTGATTGCGGAAGACGTTCTCGCCGCGCCTTAGCTCGCACACCAGTTTCGTCGCAAACGAAATTGAGCTCAATCCAACTGTCCGAATTCCTCGCCCTTAACATTTTTTCGGCTCACGCCTTAATCGAAATTTCTCCCCAATTCCCTCCACGTTTATCCATTTAAACGCGTGATCCTCCATTGAAATTTACTCTCATGCGCTGCCTGCCCCAGTTTCTCGCCTTGCTCCTGCCCATCGCCACTTTCGCCCAGTCGCCTGCACCTACACCTGCACTCGATCTGGTCCTCAATCCTGCGGCGACCGTTAACGCCCTCAACCCGGCGCTGCCCACCCTTTTTATTGCGGGCGATTCCACGGCAGCGAAAAATTCCGGCAATCCCATCCAAGGTTGGGGCGTACCGTTCGCTGACTACTTCGACGCGAATAAAGTAAACGTCGCCAACCGCGCCCGCGGTGGCCGCAGCAGCCGCACCTTTATAACCGAAGGCTTGTGGGCGCAATTGCTCACCGAAGTAAAAACTGGTGACACCGTTCTCATTCAATTCGGTCATAACGACGGCGGAGCGATCAACGAAGAACCCCCTGGTTCCACCCGACCGCTCCGCGCCCGTGGCACGCTTCCGGGTCTCGGTGACGACTCACAGGAAATTGAAAATGCGGTCACCAAAAAGCACGAAACCGTTCACACGTTCGGCTGGTACATCCGTAAAATGATTTCCGACGTGAAAGCCAAAGGGGCGACTCCACTCATTCTTTCCCTGACTGCGAGGGATATTTGGAAAGACGGGAAAATCGAGCGCGGCTCGGGCAACTACCGAGCCTGGGATCGTGCACTGGCCGCGGCGGCAGGCATCGAATTTATCGATCTCTCGCGCATCGTTGCCGACAAATATCAGGCCCTCGGGGCCGAGAAAACCAAGGAACTTTTCAGTCCCGATCACACGCACATGAATCCAGCGGGTGCCGATTTCCAAGCCGCCTGCGTCGTCGCCGGTCTCAAGGGATTGCGCAAAGGCCCCTTCATCGCATTGCTTTCAACCAAAGGTCTCGTGATCGAAGCCGACACTATCAGTTGGCTGAACCTGCCCGAGCCCGCGAATCCCACTTTGCCATCGATCATTTTGATCGGTGATTCGACCGTGCGCAACGGACGGGGCGACGGCGAAGGCGGTCAATGGGGTTGGGGCGATTCCCTCGGAACCTTCCTCGATCCGGCAAAAATAAATTTGGTCAACCGCGCGATCGGTGGACTCAGCAGCCGCACTTTCTTAACCCAAGGCAACTGGAACCGCGCGCTCGGTCTCATCAAACCCGGCGACTTCGTCATCATGCAATTCGGGCACAACGACTCGAGTGCGATCAATGACAACTCCCGTGCGCGCGGCACGATCAAGGGCACCGGCGAAGAGACCGAGGAAATCGAAAATATTCTGACGCAGCAGCATGAAGTCGTGCACAGTTACGGCTGGTACCTGAGAAAATTTATTCGTGAGGCAAAGGCTGCGGGTGCAACGCCCATCATCTGTTCACCCATTCCGCGCAAGACCTGGGAGAACGGAAAAATCGCGCGCTCCCGCGAAAGTTATGGCACCTGGGCGCGCGAAGTCGCCGAGCACGAGAGCGTCGGCTTCGTGAACTTAAACGAATTGATCGCGGACCGCTACGACGCCCTGGGCGAAGCCAAAGTTGAGCCGATGTACGCCGACAAAAACACGCACACCAGCAAAGCTGGCGCTGACCTCAACGCCGAATTCGTCATCAGCGGACTGCGCGCCCTGCCCGGGGTCCCGTTCGATTCATTCCTCTCCAATCAAGGCCGCGCCGTTACCGCTGCGAAGTGATCATTGAGAACCCTCTATTTCGGTGTGGGGACGCCGATTTCGCTGAGGTTCAAACAAATTCCCAAGGTCGGCCAATCCCGGAATTAGGACGAACTTAATCGCCCCGTCGGCAAACTAAAAGAACCTCGTGCACTCCCGACAAATCCATTAATCCGGCGGTAAAAATCAAGCGCTTCTGCAACAATAATCCCAGAGGAAAAAACAGCCAATTGTACAAACGAACCGCCTTCGAATGATGTTCGGTGAGTCCTTGAACCGCGTATTTCAAAAGCCACGGACTATTGGACTGCATACCGAAAGCCGCGCTCTTCTCGACGACTAATCCAAACCGCGCGAGCATTTGCTTCAGCGCCGTTGGCTCATAGCGCCGCGCGTGCCCGACGCAGTCGTCGAACACGCCCCACTGCGCGGCATGCAGCGGCACCGAAAAGATCAATTGACCGTGCGTTTTCAACACGCGGGTAAACTCGGCAAAAATGCGGGTATCGTCTTCGACGTGTTCCACGACATCGAACGCCGTTACGAGATCGAATTGGCCATCTGCAAATGGCAGGGATGTGATCTCCCCGTGCTGCGCGAAGCCGCCACGCGCGTTCAACCGCGTGATCACCGGAGAACTGATATCGACAAAGTAGGTCCCAGCGATTGGGAGACGTGGACGCAGACCCGGGCCAACCTCCAAACGCTGCGGAGCCGCCGCTAAGAGCGGTGCAATCAAAGCCCACGTGTTGAAACATTCCGGTTTTGTCAGGTACGTCTTCGACCAAAAATCAGTGTAGAACGCCCGATTCCTGGCGACGAGCGCAGTGGAATTCATTGGAAATAGCAGTGCCTTCGGCCAACGAACACCTTCAACGAAAAGGGTGAAGCCGCTAAAATAGCAGTCCGGTCGTCGAGACAAAATGAGGCGGTCGTCATCAAAACGAAACCGGGAGCAAAGGCTCGGATTTTTGAGCTTTGCGCCCACTCACTAGCTCGCGTTCCGCTTCAAGCCAGATCGCTTCGGCCTGGTTACTCGGCTGTCCGTACCCGAGCCACAGTTCGTAGGCTCGCGAAGCAATAGTTTCGTGAATGACGCTTTTTGAATTAGCGGTGGGAGTGACGTGACCGTTATGATGATGATTTTTCATGAAATTAAGATGGGGCCGTCTCGACGTCTCACTTTAAACACTGGAGGCTTGAAGCGCGGATAAAACTGATCAAGGGAAGCGCACTGACGCCCCCAGTCGGGCCGGCGTTCTCGTGTCGAAAAGAGAAACTCATTCCTATTTAGAATGGCATTCGAGGAACTAGGTTCCCGCTTAATCCTAAAAAACGCAGATGGAGAAACCGCTAATCCACACTAATTGACGCTAATCAAAAAAGGAAACAACCCCGGGGCAAGCCCCGAGGCATATGAAACAAATCCAACTGTCGGATTTTGTAACGGGGTGCCCACACCCAACCAAGCCGAAGCATCGTTCACCTGATCGATGAACGAAAAATCCAGCCGCGAAAGCCGATGAGTGCCTGAATTAGCGCCGATTAGTGGAAATTAGCGGTTAACCGACTGCAGAATTTAAGTTAATCTCAATTCTTTTCCCGCCCATCTCGAATTAACTGCGGACGGGCAATGCGGTTCAAACTACCGCACCGCGGCACGCAGATTGCGATATTCCACTTTCATCTTCAGACCGCCGTGGATTTGTAGACCGAGCGGTGCCGCTCCGGAAAATTTATCGTCGGTGTAACGTGACGCCTGCTGGCCGTTGATCCACACGGTGAAAGTCGAGCCCACCGCCTCCAGCCGGAACGTATTCCACTGTCCTTCCGGCCGCATAAGTTTCGCCGCGTCCTTGGCCTGGCCTGCCTCCGGATAACCCGGTTTCCCGACGTAAAACGAACCACTCATATCCCTTTTCAAACTGCGCGAGACCCCCAATTGCAGCTGCATATTCGGTTTCCGCAATTCCACTCCACTGTCGATCTCTCCGGTCCAACGCACTTCAAATTCGAGGACAAAGTCACCATAGTCCTGCTCGGTCCAAAGATAGTTTTCCGTGAGCGCTGGCACACTTTCCCCAATGAGCACACCTCGCTCGACGCGCCAAAACGAATTTGCTGCGGCTGATTTCCACCCACTCAAATCGCGACCGTTGAAAATCGGTTCGAGCTTCTCGGCCGGGGCGGATTCGGCGCGGCCGACGCTTCCCGCAATCGCCATCATCGACAGTAGAATAAAAAACAAACGAGCGGAGCGAAGCATCATGATGACCATGCTATCCGTTCAATCACTCGGGGGAAAGCGCAGATTCGCTCGCACCAGCACATCGCCTTTTAAAGGCCGACGATGCCCCATTCGCAGGTTGCGAGCTCGTCTCGCAACCCAGTGCGCCAACTCCGCCCGCACCTTCGCCTGATGAACTCGCCCAGAACTAAAAAATCGAACCTTTGCTCTTCGCCGCGTAGTCCGGCCCAAAGCCCTCATAGTTGTGCACGCTTCCGGCACTGTCCGCCCAGAGTGGCAGGTTGTCCTTGCGAGCGAGCTTCGTGTTAAGCACGGCGGCGCGCATCCCGACAAATTCACTTTTTGCCTTCAGTTGCTCGGGAGCGATGGCCCCATCGAAGTGGCCGATACTGAGCATGTATTGGTTGACGGCAGCATAGATCACATCTTCCACGTCGCAGCCAAAGGCCTCGGCCGTTCGTTCAATGGGATCTGATTCCGCATCGTCCAAGTGGAGTTTAATATTCATGGGATAGTTTCCTGTTTGGGATTTCTTGAACTCATTTTTGTTTGCAACCACTTTGCACCCGAATGGGTAAAATGACTCAGCATATTTTGATCTATATCGGTCACGGATTGTCGGACTCCTCCGCCAAAAGCGGTCCAAAATCAGACTCGATTTTTTGAAAGCCTCAGAACCCCGCACACTTACAAAAATCACAGCACAACCCGAATCAGAATAAGACTAAGTTTTAAAACTCCCGCGCCGCATGCAACGGACGCTATCCGACCAAGCGGACCCCACGTTCATCCCAGGAAATTTCCGCGCTCGCCTTCAGTTTCCTGTGAACGAGTCGACAGATGATGTATAGTGTATCGTTCGTCATGAATTCCCCGTTTCTTTCAACTTCCGAAGAATCCTTTACTGCAGACATGCAGCGACTCCTCCGGACCGCCTCGCAACAACCCTGGGGGCCAGGCAGAGAAATCGATGCCAAGGTTCATAATCTCCATCAGACTTTCTTGAACATCATGTCCCGGCGAGGAACGGCGGACGAAAAACCGGAAGACGCGGAACGGGCCCACGAGATCGATCACGAACTCCGCAACAAGCTCATGATTTTCCAATATCACGAGCAGAAGCGCGGGCACTAGGCCGGAGGGATTCAGTGAGAGTCCAGCGTTGAGGACTGAGAGCACGAACCGCGAAGCCGGAGCGACCAGCACGCCGCATCGTCAGTTCAGGCACGTTTTAGAGCGTTTTTTATCCTAAAAAACTCAGATGAGAAACCGCTAATCCACGCTCATGGACGCCAATCAAGAAATTCCAAAAGAACTGAGCAAAAAAAGTTCACCCGATCGGCGAACAAGTTTCCTCTCCACGAAACTCAACTATTATTTGGATTAGCGCCGACTAGCGAAAATTAGCGGTTAACCGTCTGAGAAATTTAGGTTTATTGAACTGTAGCCGAGGGCGCTGTCCCCAAACAGAAGTTGCCCCGCAAAGGGATCGAAGAGGTGAAGGTTCGGACACGAATCTATTTCGTGCGTTTGGAGGGCACCTCGGATGGTGCGAGGAGGGCGACGGAAAATCCCGGATTTTTCACCCCAGAGGATAGAGACCCCAAGGTCGGAAATCTTCCGCGTGTTTTCTCTTCCGAGTATTCTCTGTGCCTGGCTTACCTCGGTACGCTATGTCCAATCCCCTTTTCTCGATTAAACTTCGCCCCTCCCATTTGCTCAATAAGGCCCGCGAATATGGGCCGCAACGGCACGTTCATAAAACGCCGCGAGCTTCACGTGTCTTTCCGCCCCGAGCGGGGCGAGGACCGATGCGCGCGCGTTGCCTTGCGCTTGCGCCACATTGCGCGCGCCCGGGATGATCACACTCACCGCGTCAAAATCCAAACACCAGCGCAGCGCCATTTCCGCCATCGTCATACCCAAAGGCACGCCCGCCTTCAAGGCATCCGCGAGATCGACGCCTTGCTCGAACGGCAAACCGGCGAACGTTTCCCCGACATTGAAACTCTGCCCATCGCGGTTAAAATTGCGGTGATCATCGGCCGGAAATTTCGTCACCTTTGTCATGCGTCCACCGAGCAGACCGCTTGCGAGGGGCAACCGTACGATGAGAGCCACGCCATTGCGCCGCGCCGCGCCGAACAGCGCGTGAATGGGCTTCTGGCGGAAAATATTAAAGATGATCTGGAGCGCGGCACACCCGGGCTGCGAGCAACACCACAGGGCTTCATCCATCGCCTCAACGCTCGCACCATAAGCTTTGATTTTTCCCTCGCGCTTGAGTTCTTCGAGCCAGCCGAAAACTTCTCCGCGCATCAGCACGTCAGGCGGAATGCAATGAAACTGGGTGAGATCGAGCGCTTCCACGCCGAGACGGCGCAACGAATCCTCGGTGTGCCGACGCACCACTTCGCGCGTAAAATTTGTGGGCCAGCCAGGATCACCCCGGCGACCGAGCTTGGTTGCAATAAAGAGCTGCTCCCGCACTTTGGATTCTTTGAGAAACCGCCCGATGAGGGCCTCACTGCGGCCGTCACCGTAGACGTCGGC